>MFVH01000014.1:0-7359 GCA_001786015.1 Candidatus Nomurabacteria bacterium RIFCSPLOWO2_01_FULL_46_18
CTTATATTGGAAAATCGCTTCATCGCTCAACACAAGATGCCCGTTCCCGTATTTCGGCGGAATCAGCACCTGCGTATGATTATGATCAGAAAGTACAAACGATTCCCACTTTCCGAAATTGGGGGAACTCTCTTCGCAACACACGACAACTAAATAAAACTTCCCTTTGGGGCAGGAAATAAGTTTCCAGGTCTCACTATCCCCGTGTATGCCGCGCAAGACATGTCTCCCCGAAGCGGAAAAATCATCTTGGACGAATGAGGCAAGAATTCCGTTTTCCTTGTAGAGTTTTTCGTTATACGTCTCAATGTAGTACCCGCGGTGATCTTCAAAAACCTCCGGCTGGATCACCAGGACTCCGTCCAATTTCGCCTTTGAAACCTGCATACTAGTAAAACAAATGGGACACCTCCGCGGTTTCAGCTGGTTTTTACGGTAATGACCCTCCACGCAGCAGAGCTGACGCGGAATTATCAAGTTAACATGCAAAAACGGTCTCCCCGGATTTTTTTATGGAAGATGCCTAGCGAAGAAAATCCCGTATCTTTTCTGCAACATCTCGGGCCCCGATGCCGACGGCATCTCGAAGATATTGCTGGGATCCGACAACATCAGGCCACATATCCGGGACGCCGAAACGCTTGAATAATGGTCTTTGAGGCAATTCAGCAAGCTCTTCAGCGACCGCTCCTCCTAAACCGCCAAGGATATTGTGTTCTTCGAGCGTGAAAATCGCCTTCCGAATTCCTGCGCGCGCACGAATAAAATCTCCATCAAGGGGTTTAATCGTATGCATATTGGCAACTTCAACAGAAATGCCCTGTTCCGCAAGCATATCTCGCACGCGAATCGCTTCAGTAATAATGGCGCCTGACGCAATCAGAGTAATATCATCGCCCGAACGCACTATGCCCGCTTTCCCGATTTCCGGTGCATACTCTAATTCGAAATCCGGTTCTTTCCCGCGACCGATCCGGACATATGCCGGCCCCCCAACTTTGATAAGTGCCTGCATGAGCAGCCGTGCTTCGGTTGGATTGGACGGGGAAATGATTTTCATATTCGGCAGCGCGCGCAATGCGGCGACGTCTTCGATTGCGTAGTGAGTGACACCGGCATTTGCGTACGCAAATCCGCCCCCGCCCCCGATAATCGTTACGTCCACATTGTGGTGGCAGACATCAATCTTTATTTGCTCCAGACAGCGCAAGGTAATAAACGGCACGATCGAATATACGAACACCTTCATCCCTGAAAGTGCAAGCCCCGCCGCAATCCCAATAATATTTTGCTCCGACATGCCTGCGTTGAAATAGCGCCCTGGAAAATCGCGCTTGAACTCTTCGGTGTTCGCATGCCCGTAATCCCCGGAGACAAAGCACACCCGCTTGTCTTCGAGGCCTGCTTGATATATTGCTTTTACAACTTCAAATCTCATGAAAGTTCCTCCATCGCTATTTTATATTGCTCATCATTCGGGGAGCTGTTGTGCCATTGCCATTTATTTTCCATATACGACACGCCTTTGCCCTTTGTTGTTTTTGCGATGACTACTCTCGGGCGAGAACCCGAATGAGAAAAGGCGGGAATCAATTGCGTAAAATCATGCCCATCGACGACTGCCGCATCCCATCCGAACGCACGGAATTTATCAGCAAGCGGCTCAATACCAATAATGGTTTCCGTACTACCCTCGCTTTGCATGCCGTTCTGATCAACAACCATGGTGACGTTAGCCAGCCCGTGATGCGAGCCGAACAGAAGCGCTTCCCATACAGATCCTTCTTCTAACTCGCCGTCTCCGGAAACTACAAAAATCCGGGCGCCGTTCCCCGCGTTTCGGGCGGCAATCGCCATGCCTATGCCGAGAGAAAGCCCGTGCCCGCCGGAGCCATTGCTCGTTTCTGTCCCGGGAAGCGCATTCCTTACCACGTGGCTTGCAAGACGCGTCCCATCCGTACCGTACGAATCAAGCTCTTCTCGCGCAAAAAACCCCCGCTCTGCAAGCGTCGCATACAAAGCTGCCACGCCGTGGCCCTTGCTCATAATAAGCCGATCGCGTTTCGGATCATCCGGATGTGCGGGATCAAAGCGCAGCACGCCAAAATAGAGCGCGGTCAGTATATCGGCTACCGAGAGAGAGCAGCCGATATGAGAGCATTTGGCGCGATAAATCATCTCGACGATCATTCGCCGGACATTTTTTGCGTGCACGGCAAACGCCGCAGTATCAATAGCCTCAGACATACAATTATTCCTTCTTCACTGTTGTATCAAAAAATTCATGAGAATGATAGACCTCGCGGGCGCGGGCGATTTCTTCCGGCGCGAATTGCGCGAATTCGCTTGCCGAAGCGTTCTCGCGCGCCTCACTCGGATGCAGTATTCCCGGGATAACAGAGGAAACCGCGGGAGAATAGAGACAAAACTTAAGCGCGATTTGCGTCGGCGTCCAGCCCCGCCCCTCATTGAGAAATCCAAACATGCGCGGCGCCGAAGCCCATCGGCGAAGCTGGCTCGCCGGCCAGGAAGAACGATGGTCGTCGGGACTGAACGAAACATCAGTCAATGTTCCGCTCAAAAATCCAAAAGCGAGCGGGGTGCGCGCGATAACGCCGATGCCTCGATCACGCGCGAAATCCAAGAATCCATTGTCAAGAATGCGCTGATCAATCATATTAAAATTCACCTGCACTGATTCTGCCTTGAATTCAGTCACCGCTCGAAATCCATCCTGCGGACTTTTCACCGAGATACCGATCGCCCGAATCTTCCCCTCCTCCTTTAATTTCTGTATTTCTTCGATGGCGCCGGCGGTCCTCTGAAGCTCGTCAAGAGACGGGCTATGCAATTGATAGAGATCGATGTAGTCAGTGCGCAACCGGCGCAAACTCGCCTCGGCGCATTGCCGTATGCGCACGGGCGAGAAATCATGCGGCCCGCCGTGCTTTACATAGCCCACCTTGCTTGCGATAACGACTTTTTCTCGCCGCCCGGCAAAAACTCCGCCGATCAATTCCTCGCTGTGGCCATACCCATAGAGATCAGACGTGTCATAGAGCGTAATGCCTGCATCAAACGCCGCCTCAAGCGCGCGCTTTGATTCGTCATCATCAGTTGTACCGTATGAAGTCGCGCCTTTGGTACGACCACCGATCCCCCAAGAACCAAAACCAATCTCTGAAACAGTGATACGAGTTTTTCCTAATGGGCGATATTGCATACTCGTTTTAAGAAATATTACACATCCAAAATAATTTTCTGCCATCCCGATTCCGTCTTTCTCATCGCCCAAAATCCGTCCCAACTCGAGACCTCGCCTCCAAAAAACTCCCATACCGCGAATGTAACTCCCGGATGAAACGGCTTAGTAGTTTTCGCATCAAGAATATAATCTTTTTCTCTATTTTCTTTGGCATACATGATGTCTATCTCGTCTCTCTGCAGTTCCAAATCATCTCCGCATATAACACCCCCCCCACAAGAAGCCGTCTGCAATTCTCCAAATCCTTGATAACCTGCGAATAAGAATGATCACCATCAATATATACAAGATTGAATTCTCCGCCCCGTAATACAGGTAGGATTTCATCACTGGAAAATCTCAATGGCTTTATAATATCGGAATAACCAGCTGCTTTAATATTATGAAGAAACAATTTATAAATTTTTCCTTCACCCAATGCTCTTTCTATCTTTTGGTATTTCCCAATCTTTATATTGCCTATATTTTTTTGATTCATATACGGCCTCCAGGGATCCACGCAAAAAACTATTCCACCAATCCCGGAATCTTTTATTGCTTTTGCCCAGAGCAACGCAGATGCTCCCGCCCATGAACCAATTTCTAAAATTCTAAAGAATGTATGATTCTTTACTTCAAGCTCCATCAATTTTTGCATCGGCGTCCTCCTATGACTCATGCCAGAAGCCGCCAAAATTCTCCCAAAATACGGCTCGTTCTTATACAAATGAATCCTGTATCGTATCCATTCAGAAAGGTCAGCCGTCAATTTTCGGAAGAGATAAAAAGATGCACGTATCCCCATACTTATAGCCGTAATTTCTCTGAATCTGGATAATGTTCAATAAAATATTCTACTGTTTTGCGGATCGCTTCGCGAATTGGCGTATAGGTGAAATGAGATAGTGAAACAAATCGTGAATTATCCATGGCTTTCCGATGTTGCCCGACGGGTTTTGTGAGATCGAATATGATACGCTCTTTGTCGATATCCATATACTCGGCGATTGCGTGCGCCGCATCTTTTATCGATATTTCCTCCATGGTGCCGACATTCAAGATTTGAGGGTCGCTGTAGTTATCAATGCACCAGATAGCAACACTACCAATGTCCTCGCTAAAGGTAACTTGGCGAAGGGGCGAACCATCGCCCCAGACGACAAGAGGAGAATCTCCTTCCCGATTTTCATAAAAGCGTCTGATAAGAGCGGAAATTGCCGTAGACGCGCTTGGGTTAAAATTGCTTCTCGGCCCCACTATGGCGTCCGGCACTATGCCGATGATATCCATTCCGAATTCTTTGCGGTACGCTTTTATCATGGGGTCTACAAGCCGTTTTGCAAATGCATAGCTATAATTTGATTCGTGGGGATATCCGTCATGAATCGCCTCTTCTTTAATGGGGATATGCGCGTTCATGGGGTACATTCCTCCGGAAAGGGTCATCAGAAGCTTGGGAGTATGAGACACGCGCGCGGCTTCGAGTATGTTAAAATTCATAATGACATTATCCCGCATAACGCTTGCCGGATGATCGATCGTCAGCTGGATTCCGCCTGATATTGCCGCGAAATGGATAATGGCATCGGGCCTGAAATTCTCCACGTATGCCATCGCGGAAGCGAAATCGAGAAGATTTAACTCCTTTGAAGCCGGAAAAATAAACTCACGCCCGGGATACTCTCCGCGGGACACAACGGAACGGAGTCCTTCGCCAGCAACCGCACTACCACCCGTAACTAGTATTCGTTTGTATGTAACATCTGACATGGGGAAAACCGAAATCACACAGGTGACCACACGATAACCGAATACCCGTCGGTGAGAACGTGGCCGATATGCGTCCGCTTGTCTTCATAAATCTTGATCCGTTTTTCGCCGGCGAGCCGATGCAGATATTCGGAAAGCCCCCATAGATAATTTCTTTTTTGGTAGTATGCAATCGCCAAATAGTCGATGAGATTCTTTTCGTCAAGAAATTCATGCATGGGCTCTATATGGACGATGATGCGGGGTTTTTGGCGCAACAAATATTCTACGAACGGGACGAAATCTTTTCCCATCTGTTCAAGCGCCGCAACAGTATATACGCCGCTATCCGGCTCGATCAAAAAAGCTTCATCAGGATGAAAAAAATCAAAACGCCTGCCGACTGTTTTCTGCAAAACACCGGTCTTTACGCTCTCCATAATAATATTTTGTGAGGCTTCTGCCCAATCAAGACCGAAGAGTTTTGCATGGGGATTTGTCTCGCGTGCGCGCAGAAGATTATGCCCCGTACCGCATCCAAATTCATAGATCGACTTAACATCCGACAGATATTTTTCAAAAAGCCACTGTTCGATGACCGCGAGCATATTATATTCAAAATCAGGGGTAAGAACTTTCACGAATTCCCCCCGCAGCCGAACAATATCATACTTATCAAAATATCGGGGGATAAGACCTTTCGGATCCCCTTTTCGAACAAGCTCAAGATTTTCCAACCATCCCCGTTCCCACTCCGATTGCCGATGTTCGCCCGATTTTCCCACTGCTGGATCACGCAATAATTGAAGTATAAATAAAATACACCGATCTCGCTCTTCCGAAGACAGAGGAACATAGCGGAAATCGGATGCTTTAATTCGTTCCTGAAGCGCCGGCGAGAGTGCACCTTCAAAAAGAGAAGAAAAGTCTCCGGGTTTTAATGAAGAAATTATTGTTTTCGATGGATTTGGAACAAGAATATGCGGCATACGAAAAATTATTCCCGAGAGCGGGATTTTTATATTTCCTTTCTGATTCGCTCTGCGATTGATTCGAAATCGAGCTTGTGATACTTGAGGACTTCGGCGTTGTGGCCGCAGACGGGGATTTCTTCGATGCCGAGGGATATGATTTTCGGACACGGTTCCGGACATAATGCGGCAAGAACACTCCGAATCTGCATCCCTTGGCCAAGCGCTACATAGTGATCGTCGAGCGTCACAATCATCCGATACCCTTTGACTGCGTTTCGAAGCCACTCCTCATCAAACCGATTGAGCCAGGGAAAATTCATAACAGTTGCGGAAATCCCTTTTTCTTCAAGAATGCTTGCCGCCTTTACGGCTTCGGTCATCATAACCGGACCATAGCCAATGATAACCACATCGGTTCCCGTGTGCAAAAACACCCCCTTTCCCGGCTCGAGTTCGTATCCATCGGGAAATGAAAACGGGCACTCGTTTTGAATGCTCACAAACCTGATATAGGTTGACTGTGAATTTTTCTCGATTGCCCAGCGGATTGCCATTCGCGCTTCTTTTTCGTTTGAGGGCTCGATCAAGGTAAGTCCCGGGATTGAACCGAGTATGGAAATACCGCGGACGGATTGATGAGAATGTCCCGGCATGCCGGGCAAAATCCCCGCAAGAGACCCGACATAGACAATCTTTGTTTTTTCCGTCGCGTTATTGTAAAAATGCTCGTTTGCGCGCGTTGTCAAAAAACACTCAAACGAATGAACAACGGGAATCATTCCCTGAAGCGCAAGACCGCCCGCCATTGATACCATATCCTGCTCCGCAATACCCGCCTCGATGTAGCGCTCCGGAATTTCTTTTTTAAACGGGATAAGGCCTGTGTCAAGCACAAGATCCGCGTCCATTGCGACGACTTTTTTATTCTCTTTTGCGATTTTTACAAGTTCGTCCGCGTATGCAGGGATAAGGCGCTCCCAGTTTTGCCCCACTGTGATGGCAGGCATTTCCGTTGATTCGAATACAAGCTCTGCCTCGCCCGCGGCTTTGAGTTTTTCGTTTATCCGGTCTCCAATCTCTTTAATTGCAGCCTGATATTCTCCGTAGGAAGGTGCGCCGGAATGAAATTTATAGAGCCCGTCATCCGCGAGCCGCGTCATGAATGAGACCCCGGCGCCTTTCAAAGTGTCCGCAATGATTACCTGCGGCTTTTCTTTGATGCTTTTTGCCCAATCGATCGCACTCTTAATTTCGCGCATATCGTTTCCGTTAATCCGCATAACCGCCCATCCGAAATCAGCAAATTTCGCTTCGAGGTTTCCGAGATCCGACGTGTCGCGAACAAAAATATCGGATTGAATTTTGTTATGATCCACGATCGCGGTAATTTCC
>MFVH01000014.1:7368-13432 GCA_001786015.1 Candidatus Nomurabacteria bacterium RIFCSPLOWO2_01_FULL_46_18
CGTGTCGCGAACAAAAATATCGGATTGAATTTTGTTATGATCCACGATCGCGGTAATTTCCGAGTATCCGCCGTTTGCGGTTGGCTGGAGCGATTCCCAAATCTGTCCTTCTTGGAGCTCTCCGTCTCCGGTCAAAACATATATTCTTCCTTTTCTCCCCTGGAGGCGGCGCGCCTCTGCCATGCCCCGCGCTTTTGAAATTCCCATGCCAAGAGAGCCGGTGTTTGTCACCAAGTAGGGCGTCTGCCTGTCCGGGTGCCCGGGAAGTCCGCCAAGGCGGCGGAGTTTTTGCATTGAATCATACGACAATTTCCCAAGTCCTATTAAAATCGCGTAAAGCGCGGGAACATCGTGCCCTTTTGAAGAAAAATAAATATCCGAATGTTCTGTCTTTTCCTCATTCGGATTTGTCATCTCTTCTGTCCAGAGCCAGGTTGCAATGTCAATACAGCTAAAAGTCGAGCCCGGATGTCCGGAGCCGGTATAGCGAATCATGTAGAGCGCGTTTATGCGAAAAATGTCGGCAAGAATTTCCGCGCGCAAAAACGCATCGGAAACGGAATTTCGTACGCGGCCAATTTCATGCAGTGGAACGCGGAAAAGCGAGTTTGCCATTGTATATTTAGAACGAATTTATTGCTTTCATAGTTTCAAAAAAAGGGGCCTCGCGTGCGCGAGAACCCCTCGGTCTTGTGATAACCTCCTTGCCTACTTGGTGTAGGCCTCGATCTCCTCATGAAGGAACAACTTGAGCCGCTCAGCGGAGCCACCGTCCATGAGCCAACGGAAATGCTCAACGCAGGCCTCTTGCCTGGCCTTGTAGTAGTCCGGCTCGCCCTCGAGCATGCGCTCAAGAGTCGAGTCGAATGCGTCCACATGCCATACTGCCTCTGCCGCGCCGTGCGCGATCTGCGGGAAAAACGGCCATCTGCCGCCGCGCGCCCGCTGATACTCGCGCATCGACGGCAGGAGCACGAATGCCGTCGGCACGAGAAGCGAGGACTTCACGCCCTCGGTCGAGTACTGGACCACAACGGCGTCTGCGCCGACGTAGTCGGGGACGCCCGACATAACTCGCTCGCCGATGGTGTGGCCGATGTCCGCACGATCAAGAAGATCCCGCATCATACCCTCAAGCTCATCCTTCTCCGGATCCGCCGGGTGAAACGAGCCGAGAATATATGCAGGAGGGAAAAGATGCTTGACAGATCCCACGAGCGCATCAATAGTCGCCTCCATCTCTGTCTTGTCGAACTGGTTCGAGGAAGAGGCCGCGAAGTACACAATCCTCGCATCCGACGGAAGGTTGAGGCGGCTTCGCATCTGGACGCAGACGGCGGCACGATTCTTGCCATACTCTGCGATGTCGTCGTATGACGCATTGCCGAGCGCGACCACGCGTTCGGGATCGAGATCAGGCCGCGCGCGGAGCGCGAGCTTGCTGCCGGACTCGTCGAGCACGGTGAGCCAGGTTGGCACGAGATCTCGCACCGCGACCTCACACCCCGACATGTAGAAGTCCCCACACCAGATGACCGGCTTCCCAGCCTCGAGCGCCGCGGCAGACGCATTCTTCCAGAGGGTCTGCGCCTTGCCGTTCGTACCGGAGATGACAAGAGCGTAGCGGCTCACATCGATCTTCGTTGCCTCGGTGAATGAGATCCCGAGGCGAGTGAGATGCTTCTTCCCGGCGCCTTTGGGGTCGAGGAACACCTCGATCTGCAAGCCCTCGGCAATGAGATGGCGCACCGGCTCACCGATACAATCAACCGTACCCACATCTCCGAAGAGTACCGCCACCCTCTTCTCCATCCCCCTTCTCCTTGTTGTTTGGGTTCTGGTTCGAAACTATACTGGAATATTCCAGCAAAATATACTATACAAATTTTTTAAAAAAAGTCAAGAGAAAAATCGCTGGGCAAACCATGCGGTGTACGTCGATTAATAGTATCAATATTTTTATATTACTTACGTTTTCGTGGGGATATCTTGAGAAGGTACTGAGCACGGAATCGGAATTTCCTGTGAGTTCTCAGTGATTCTTTTCCCACCGGATTCATAAAATTCTTTCCAATACCAAGAATCAAGAGGATTATATGCTTCTATTGTTTCGCAAAAAACCGCGCCACAGGGACAATCCCATCATGTAGTTCCCTGCGATACAGAAAATGGAAGATTATGACCACCTACTCCAGTACTTGATTGAATTGCATTAGATTTGCGAAGTTTCCATTTGTGAGTTCGGAGACTGCTCTCTTTTTGTGGATCCGTCTCAAAAGTACTAAATGTGCCAAGAGCTTCCGACACTGGATTCTCGAAAGTTGGTTGACGATCTTCCATACTATGTATCTCCTTATATATGTTCTTTCTTGTGTCTATCACATCATTCTCATTATGTCAAGAGAACGGAGAAAAACTTTTTGAAACCCACCAATACTTAGAGCGAAACGAAAATAAAACCAATGATAAGAAAGAGACCAAAAATGATTTTTCTCGCAAGCACGGCCTCATGAAAATAAATATTGCCGGAAAGAATCGCCCATAAGACGGAGGACGAGCGCTCAACCGCGAGGATCAAAGACGCGGGGGCAAACGCATACGAAAATCCTCCGAGGGTGGACGCAGCACCGCTTGAAAGAGACTGAAAAATAATCGCGGGCTTTCGAAGAAGACGAAACGGATTTTCTTTTGCGCGCACGAGCGCCATACAAAGGAAGTAGAGCATAAGAATACCCGTAATAATCCCCTCTTCTGCCTCGACCGAGTTAAAATGCGTAATATTATATTTGAATAGAGAAATGGTAATTACCGCGTTTACGGCGGTAAACCCTGCCAAAAAAACTCCGGTCTTCCCCACGTTTTTATCAATAAGAAAAAGAAAAACAGACGCGAACATAATCGTGACGCCCACTGCTTGATGAAATCCGATTGTATAACCGAGGATAATATCAACAAATAAAAGAAGAGGAATCGTTATGGTCCGAACAAAAGAATACGTGCTCCGATCTGCGCGCACAAGCGCAAGAACCGACACGTGTGCTTGCGCCACCTCAAGGAGCGCACGAATGCTAAATGTCGGAAGCGACTCAAGGGAAAACAAAAATTCTTTCCTGATAAAAAAAGCAATACCGAAATAAATGACCGCTTGAATCAAAAGGTTCAAAAACCCCATTGAAAAATAACTTTCGCGAGACGCGCTTACTTCCCATTTCCCGATTGAACCCGAAACTTCCCGAAAAAGGCTTCCTAGAGTTGCAAGAATAAAACCAATCATATTACTTCAGTATACGCGAGAAACTCCATAAATAAAAAAACGCTCTCGTGCGCTTTTTTATTTTCTCTATTTACGTTTTATATCTTTCCCGGGTCGTAATCTACGCTCACGTGCTTCCAATCTGAGTAGAATTCCAAAGCGTTTGTCCCGGGCTCGCGCCAGCCGTTGCCAGATAGCCCCATGCCGCCAAAGGGCATATGGGGCTCGGAGCCGTGCGTCGGGCCGTTTACGCGCACAACTCCCGCGCGGTAGCGGCGGATAAACTCCTCTGCGCGATGGATTGACGACGTATGAATTGCGCCTGAAAGTTTATATTGAGAATCATTGGCGAGACGAATCGCCTCATCAAGATTCTTTACGCAATACAGAATAACAACCGGCCCGAATAACTCTTTTTGCGAGATTTCGTCCTTTGGAGATACTCGTTCAAAAATCGTGGGTGCAATAAAATATCCTTTTTTATACTGGTCTCCGGTAAGCCGTGAGCCGCCGGTAAGGATCGCGCCGCGCCGGCGCTTCGCGCCTTCAACCGCCCGCAAAATCTCGCGCATCCTCTTTTCGGAAATAATTGCGCCATAGTCATCGTCATCATTTGTACCGATTTTAAGCGCATTCGTCTTTGCCAAGAATGCCTTTTTGAATTTTTCGTATACTTTATCAAATACAATAATCCGCGACGTAGCAGCACAGCGCTGGCCCGCATCGACAAATGCCGCAGAAACCGCAATCGTTGCCGCTTTTTCAAGATCCGCGTCATCGCACACCACAAATGGATTTTTCCCTCCGGCTTCAATGGAAACCTTGGCAAGGCGCGACGCGGTTGCTCTGATAATTTTCTGTCCTGTCGCGGCAAAGCCGGTCAAACTCACAAATTCGATTCTCGAATCCGCGACCAATGGCGCGCCGACCTCGGACCCGATTCCTTGAAGCACCGAGATAACACCCGCGGGGACCCCAGCTTCTTTCAGAACCTTTGCATACCATATAGCGACGTACGGCGTATATTCGTGCGACTTCACAATAACTGCGTTTCCGCATAAAAGCGCGGGAAAAATCTTCCACGCAATTCCCGCCGCCGGGTTGTTGAAGGGAGTAACTAACGCGCCGATGCCCACGGGCTCGCGAATCATTTTTACGCTCCGGTTCGGGACTGATGTGGGGAGCACTTCGCCGAAAAAACGTCGCCCCTCTCCCGCAAAGAAAAATCCGCATTCTATCGCGGCATCCACTTCTCCGAGGGATGATTTTTTCGATTTTCCGGATTCGAGCGCGACGATTTCAGCAAGTTCGTCTTTTTTCTCACGCATGCGGAGCACTGCCTCGCGCAGGATCTCGGCTCGCTTTATAACAGTCACTTCTGACCACGCGCCAAACCCTCGCTCCGCCGCCTTGAGCACGCGCTCCACATCCCGCTTGTCCCCTTTTGCCACAAGTGCCAAGACCTCGCCCGACGCGGGATTCATTTTCGGAAAAAACTTCCCGGATACCGACTTTACCTCGCGATTATCGATCCAATGGACTATTTTTTTAGGGTAATTCATATACAAGAATCTAGCGCGCGGTCCATCCGCCGTCAATAACAAGGGTTGCGCCTGTCATATAGCTTGACGCCTTATTGGATGCGAGAAAAAGAATCGCGGCGTTGTATTCATCCGGCCGCGCCATACGCCCCAGAATCGTCCGCTTGTTATATTCCTCCACGAACTCCTGCGACTGGTTATTGAATACCCCGCCGGGAACAAGGGTGTTTACCCGAACCGATACTCCTCGCGCCCGACAATACTCTGCAAGCCACCGGGTAAAATTCAATACGCCTGATTTTGCGACGCTATAGGCAATAGGTTTAAAAAATTCTCCACCGTCTTTGCGTTTGAATTCATAAATAGATTGATCAGGCGCAACGACTCCATATGTTGAAGATACATTGATAATCGATCCTTCTTTTCCCGTGCCGCGGATATTCTTGATAAACTCTTGCGACATAAAAAACGTGCCTTTCAAATGAGAATCAATAACCGCATCCCAAACCTCTTCCGGAAAATCTTCAAAAGGCCCTGTCGTTGACGCTGGCGCATCGGGAGGCACATCAATGCCTGCGTTATTTACAAGAACCGTCGGAACCCCGAATTTCTCCTTCACCTCTTTAAATCCTTTTCGCACGTCATCTTTTTTTGTAATATCAACAACGTGGAGCGAGGCCTCTCCCGCGTCAATAATCGGCGCGACAACCGGATTCGCTTTTTTGGTAATATCAAAAATTGCGACTTTCGCGCCCGCATCCGAAAGAACCTTCACATACTGGCGCCCGAGCTGACCCAAACCGCCGGTGACAACCGCAACTTCTCCGGTAAGATCAAACAATTTTTCTATAGAATCGTTCCTCATCGAAGTGTCAATGATGATATATCTATGCCTTTTGCCTCAAGTATGAGATTTGCCAAATCGCGGATTGCGCCGTCGCCGCCGCGGCGAGCCGCAACAAAATGAACTCTCTTCTTAATAATATCCTCTGCCTGCGCGGGAGCCGCGGCAAGCCCCACCTCTCCGAGAAGATCATAATCCGTCATATCATCTCCCATCGCCGCACATTCGCCAAGCGAAATACCATATTCGGCAAGCCATTTCTTCACTTCATCCACTTTCTTCGTGCGCTCGACTCCTGTGAAGAGCGCTACCGGACGCCATACGCCTGACGTTACCGACGGAAGAGAATTCCATTTCTCGACAAGGCGCTCCAAAAACGACGCATTCTGGCCGCTTTCGCCGGTCAGGCAAGAAACGACAATGCCA
>MFVH01000015.1 GCA_001786015.1 Candidatus Nomurabacteria bacterium RIFCSPLOWO2_01_FULL_46_18
CTGTAAGGGAGACCCCCTACATATAGCTTTGTAGCCATCTACTTGCTTCTCCCGTTTAGATAAACGGGCAAACACTACTTATAATGGTCCGACTTGAGTCGGACCGTAGCTATCTTGTCGCTCAATTGGCTCCCGTTGGAGAAAAACCTCACAACTCAAACTAATAGGCTATCTAAGAAACTACAGGGGAAAGTATAGCACATTTTAATAAAAAAGCAATTACTCTTCATTATTCTTTATTTCTTCGGTTTGCAACGTTTCAACAATTGCGCCGATATCCCCCTCCATGATGCGCGGCAGGTTGTGAAAAGATTTTTTGATGCGATGATCGGTCAGACGGTCCTGCGGAAAATTGTAAGTGCGAATTTTTTCGGAGCGGTCGGCGGTACCAATCTGCTCTTTGCGCTCTCCGGCATACTTCTTCGCTTCCTTTTCTTCTTCAAGTTGCTGCAATTTCGCCTCGAGTATTCTCATCGCCTGTTCGCGATTGGCTTGCTGACTCCGCTCGGAGGTCGAGCGAACGTCGATGCCGGTCGGCTTATGAATGAGACGCACGGCCGTTTCAACTTTATTCACATTCTGCCCGCCCTTTCCGCCGGAGCGAGAATATTCCATTTCGATGTCGGCCGGATTTATTTCAATGCTCACTTTTTTTCTAATCGGCAAGACCGCGACCGAAGCTGTTGAGGTATGCACTCGACCGTTCTTCTCCGTCGCCGGAATTCTTTGCACTCTATGCACTCCCATTTCGTGGCGCATAATTTTATAAACATTCTGATTCTCTTTACCTTTAACTTCAAAACTTGCTTCCTTGTAGCCGCCGAGCTCGCTTTTTGATTCATAATTAACTTTCCATCGCCATCCTTTAGTTTCCGCGAACTTTTCATACATGTGCGCGAGCTCCCAGGCAAAAAGTGAGGCTTCGTCGCCTCCGGCGCCGGCGCGAACCTCAAGAACTACTTCACTGGTCTCACCCTGGCGGGATTCCGTTTCTACGTTTGCTTGACTTTTTTTCCACTCTTGCCAATCCATTATTTATTATTTTTTAACTTTAGCAGTTTTCGCGGCTCGCTTCTTGAAACGCTCTACGCGCCCGGCGGTGTCCATAATTTTCTCATTGCCGGTATAAAACGGGTGGCAAGCACTGCAAATTTCCATTTTAATATCCGAAAGGGTTGAACCGATTTCATACACGGCTCCGCAGGCGCAAGTTGCCCTGGCTTTCATGTCATATTTCGGATGAATGTCCTTTTTCATTGGATTCTTAGATTAACACGAATTTATCCTTCAAGCAAATCGATGTTGGCTTGAATCCCGATTTTTATCCTCTGGACGCTCGCGCTGTATCCACAACTAGCTCCTCCTGAACCATAATATTTGCAGGCGGCGCGATTCTGCGCGGCCTGGCTTTCCCCGATGCCACCCAAATCGGAAAGATACATGGCGGAGGCATAAAAGGCGTCCAACGGCATCCAAGGATTCGGGGACTTCCCTAAAATATTTTGTAAACGCGCCTCAAACAGCTTCCAAGTAGAAGGGATAAATTGCGCCGGGCCCATCGCTCCGCCGTAGCCGGCCACCCCGGCGATTGGACAAGAAACGGGAGTTTGAAAAGCATCAAGACCCAGAGCTTTAGTTATGGCAAGGAAAGGTTCAACGTCCCGTCCGGGTTTCATTACATTTGAAAACGGCGTGCCGGTATTTTTTCCTACGCCGGCGCCAGTCGCGGTATTAGTAAGAAGACACTGGCCGACGTTCGCGCCAAGATTGCTCTCCTGGGTAAGAACCGCCAAAAGAAACGCGGGGTCGACTCCGAATCGCGCCTTCACTTCATTGGCATACAGAAGAGCGGTGCCGAATTCAATTTTTTGGGTGGTGTTGGCGAGCGGAAAGAGGGCGCTTCTTATTCTCGCGGCGCGGGCGGCTTTTTCGGCGGCTAATTTCTGATACTCGACTTCTTTTTGCTTGGAAATGGCGAGGAGCTGTTTCTTCTCCGTTTCCGACTGAGCGACTTTTTTCTGCGCGCCCTCCAGTTCGGCTCTGACGTCGGTTTCTTTATCTTGTTTTACTTCCAGATCTTTTTTTTCCGCTTCGGTTAAAGTTTTAATGCCTCGTAGTTCGTCCACCGCTATCTTGACCGCTTTCTTGATCGAGGCATAGGACTCGAGATCGCTGTAAAAATCGGAAACACTGCTATCCGAGAGAATCAAATGCATAATATTTTCTCCATCAAATTCGTTGGTGTTGCGCAAGAGCTGGGCGATCGATTCGTACTGGCGTTTGATTTTTTCTTCCAAGCTTTCGATCCTGGAGGTTTTCTCTTTGATTGAAACTTTGAGCTGGGCGATCGCCAGCGACCTCGCTTTTATCTTGGTCTTCAAGGCGTTGATCTGGCTGGTTAAATAATTTACGTCGCCCTGGATAGTGCCGGTATTCTTCTGCTGTTCCTGTTGCTTTTTCAAAAGCTGAGCGAGTTCTGCTTCAATTTGAGCCAACTCCTTTTTGCAGTAATTTTTATCCGCCTCGGAAGAAGATGTAGTGATTTTCAAGCAATCGACCGCCGAAAAAGCGGAATTGACCAGAAGCAACGAAACTGCAATTAAAAATATTATGGTTACCTTTTTAACCATATCTTTTATTATAGCATAATTATTTCTTCTCCTTTTTTTCGGGTTTTTTCCCGACGCTTTTATCCCCCGACGTTACGTCGGGGCTTTCGGGCGTCGGAGCTGCTTCACCTTCCTCTTCTTTCTTCCCCTTCTTCTCAACCTCAATTGCGGAGAGGTCAACCGGCGGGGCTTCTTCTTCTTTTTCTTCCACTTGCTGAATAATCGAAGCGACGACGGCTTCCGGATTGTCGATAATCACCACTCCGGAGGGAATTTTAATATCAGAAATAAAAATATTATCTTCCAGGGTTTTGAGTTTGGAAATATCAACCGAAAGATTGTGCGGGAGATCCTTCGGCAGGGCTTCAACCTCGACTTCGTGAAGCACTTTCACCAGATTTCCCAATCCGTTCTTGACCGCGTCCGATACGCCCTCATATTCCAGTGACACTTTGACCTTTATTTTTTTGGTCATGTCAATTGCCAGAAAATCCACGTGAATCGGCTCATCGGTAATCGGATCAACTTGCACTTCATGGATCAGGGCGTCGATATCGCCTTCGGGCGCTTTGACGACAACCGCGCTAGATTCGCCAGCGTCACGCCAGACTTTTTTAAATTGGATAGTGGAAATGGCGACGGGGGTGCTCTTTTTGCCCGCGCCGTAATAAACCGCCGGAATTGAGCCGCTCTTCCGAAGCGCGCGCGGCTTTTGCGCTGTATTTCTTTTTTCGGCGTTAATTATAAACATGAAGAAGATTATATCGGAAAAATTCGAAAATGCAAATTATACTCCATGCTTGATATGATGTTCTTCCGCAATATGCGATACAATATATTCTTTGGTCCCCGGGCCGCCTTCCACCGGAATTTTTTTGCCGGGGTTGAAAATATTTTTCGGATCGAAAATTTGCTTAACTTTTTTAAAAATATTCACCATTTCTTTCCCGTACATCTTCTCCAAGTATGGAGTGCGAATAATACCGTCGTTGTGTTCGGCGGTGATCGAGCCGTGGTATTTCAAAACCAGATCGTAGACTTTCTCCGACAGTTCATTTATCACTTGGGGAACATCCGGTCGAGAAAAATCCATCAGTGGAATGATATGAAAATTCCCGTCGCCGGCGTGGCCGGCGATCGTGTAGATCAATTTGTACTCTCCCAAAATCCGATTGAGTTCCGGCAGAAACTTCGGCAAAAATTCCGGACGGACAATAATGTCATCAATAAAGGGGGCAGTGCGCTTGCCTTTAATGTGCTTCCGGAGGAGATTGAAACTCTCTCTTCGGATATCCCAATATTTGCTTGCCTCATTCCCGTCTTTGGTAACGTGAACTTTCACTTGAAAGTTCTTTATTTTCTCGATCATTTTTTCACATTTATAATTTAAGTTCCGCTTATCTTCTTCGGCAAATTCAACTAAAAGTACCAATTTCGGAAATCCCCCCCGAAGCATCATTTTGAATTCCGGGAGAAAGCTCCAGAAAAATTTAACTATTCCTAAAAATCCTTTATTTTTTAAAAATTCCCGGAAAAACTTGATCGCCAGCCAGAGCGTTTTATCGTCGTAAGCTTCAAGCGCCTCCGGCTTCTCTTCCAATATCTCACCGACCAAGCGCCCGAGTGGCTCCAGATCTCGCATAAAAATAACCACCAACTTTGAGAATTTAGCGACCGGCACCAGTTTAAAAGTGATCTCGGTCGCGATTCCGAGCGTCCCCTGCGAACCGACCAAGAGCTTATTTAGATCAAAAATATTATCTTTTATCACATTCCATAGATAATAGCCAGCCGAATTTTTATGTACATTCGGCTTGGCAAGTTTTATTTCTTCTTTGTTTTGTTTAATGAGCTCATAAATTTTTTTATATATTTCTTCTTTTTGGGAAATTTCATTTACAGAAAAAGGCTTTACGGTTCTTTCAATGCCATCCGCAAAAACAACTTTCGATTCCAAAATATAGTCTTCGGCTTTTCCGTATTTAAGTGTTTTCTCTCCGGCGGAATTATTGCCGAACATTCCCCCCATCGCGTTCATCGACTTCGAAGCCGTATAGCACGGCAGAATCAGCCCCTTGGCGAGGGTAATCTTTTCAAAATCGCGATAGAACATGCCGGGTTCGACCGTGATCTTATCGCCATCGAAAGTCACCATCTTATTCATGTATTTAGTGAAATCCAAAATTATTGATTCCCCGATCGCCCCGCCGGACATATCGGTGCCGGCGCAACGGGCGGTAATAGAGAGACCCGCCCCGCCTTTGGCGGGGTCAAGATACTTTTCTTTATTCTCGGAAACCCATTCGACCAAATTCACCACATCATCGCTGTCGAGCGGAAAGAGCACCAAGCGGGGTCGGACTTCAAAAATACTCGCGTCTTTGGAATACTTCGCCAGCGTCTCTTCGCTGTCATCCGCAACTCCCTTAAAAAATTTTAAAATTTCTTCTTTCACTTCATTAATTATATCAGAACGTAAATAAGTAAGAAAAAAAGTGCAAAAACGAATTCTGACTTTGAAAAATATCCAATCGGTCCCCGGAGGTTAATTTTTTTATTGGGGAAAAATGGAAAATAATCCGCATCATCCAGCGCATCTAAAATTAAATGGCTTAAATATGCCAAACCCACAATCAAACCCGTTTGTAAATTAATAAACGCGGAAGTTCCTGTTATTAAAATAAAAACAAAAAAATTGTGGAGAAAGTACCTTTGGTCGCCGTAAGGATCATTTTTATCGGTCAAGGTTCGCCATAACTCTTTGGGTCTAAATAAAATTTTGGCCTTTGTATAAGAAAAAATATGATCAGCATCAACGAGAACTGCTCCAGCAAGAGATAAAGAATAATTGCCGGTAATTTTTCCTAAAACCAGGCCAGCCATTAGATGTGTCGGCAGTGTCATAATTTCATTCTAACGTTCTAACGAACTTTAGAACGAGATTACCGCGTCTAGTAAGCGTGTGTCTTACTAACTTATCCTCATTTCGTTTCATCACCAAGCCTGCAATAGTCATCTTGTGAATGTGCGCAGAAATGTTCTTGAAATCTGACTTCACTCTTTCAGATATCTCAATAAGAGAAAGTTCCGGCTCCTTGCTTAATAACTTCAAAATTTGCAGTCTTCGATGGCTGGCGAATCCTTTTACTATTCTTTCCAATTCCCTGTTTGTTTTCTTTCTCATTTTCTTACTCTAACATTCTATAGAACATTAGAATGTTAATGCATGCCTAGACCTCGGTCTTCTCGTTTTTCTTCCTTTCTTTCGTTCAACATTTCTAATTTCACTTCCTCTCCTTCGCCAATAAAACGATCCACCCCGTTTTCAACTATAATGCCTTGTCCATCTCGTAATATTCTAAGCGGGTGATTAAGGTCTTTTATTTTTTCTCTGTACAGCTCTTGCATATCGTCTGTGTAATGAACTTTTAAACAAAACGGCACGTAATTTAGGCCAGTTAAATCTTCTACTCCAAATCTTCTGTCTACACCGGTTCTCCATGTAGCAACTTCAATATCGGGGCACATAATATAGGCTCCCGCACTGACACCAACAAACGCAAGGCCTCTATTCAGCAGAGTTTTTAATACCTCATCAAAACCAGTTTCTCGAATAACTTTTAACAAATAAAAAGTATTCCCTCCCTCTACGTGAATGACATTTTTATCGGCAAAAAAATCAAGTATCTCTTCTTTGTTTTTCCCCTCAATATCAAATTCTTCATATGAATATCCGACTTGAGCCATTTCTTGCTTATGCCTTTCCAAATAATCCAAACTTTTAGCTCCTTTTGAAGCTGTTGTGATATATCCAACGCGAATTTGATCGGCTGGAATACCTAAGAATTTATATCCTTCTTCAATGGAGAATTTCCCATTTGATGCAAGTAAGATTTTCATTATTTCAGGTTATTGAAAAGTTTCAGACGAGCTTCGACGACAGTTTCCACCGCCGCGACTGCTGCTGGCAAATATTTATAGGGAGTAGTTTCTTCAGGATTGTCGGCCAGAGATTTTCGAAGCGCATCAGTGAAGGCAACTCGAATCTCGGTATTGATGTGCACGATATCTATCCCCTCTTTAATACAAGCGACGAAATCTTCATTCATCGAGCCGGATCCCCCATGGAGGACAAGCGGAATCCCGGTCGTTTCGCGAATGGCTTTTACTCTCTCCGGATGAAGTCGTGGATTTCCGCTTTTAACCATTCCATGCACATTGCCGATTGAGGGCGCGAGCAGATCGATGCCCGTTTGTTCCACAAAATATTTGGCGTTCTCCGGCGTGGTCATGGTCGCTTCCGACACGCCTTCCGGCAATTTGTCCAAAACCTTAGAGGAAGTGCCGATAAATCCGAGCTCGGCTTCGACCAAAATGTCGCGATTTTCTTTTTTGGAAATTTTTCTAGCATACTCTGCGCACTTCTTTGTAACGGCAATATTTTCTTCAAGCGACAATTTCACGACATCAATTACTACCGCATCAAAACCCGCATCGATCGCCAATTTTACCGATTCAAAACTGTAATGGTGATCGGCATTTAAAAATATCGGATAATTGTCCCGTTCTCGGATTGCCCGAATTAGAGCGACTCCTTCTTCTCGCCCAACGAATGCTTCCTCGCCCTCGGAAAGCCCGATGATAATGGGTAGATTTAATTTTTTCGCCGCGTTGTAAATGCCGTGCAACGCTTCCAGATTCGAAATATTGAAGTGC
>MFVH01000016.1:0-7551 GCA_001786015.1 Candidatus Nomurabacteria bacterium RIFCSPLOWO2_01_FULL_46_18
GGAGCTGGTCCAAGAAAAACGGCTCGAGGGCATCAAGGGCCTGCGCGACGAATCCACCAAAGACATCCGGATCGTGATTGATTTGAAGCAAAGCGCTCATCCGGAAAAAGTTTTGAATTATATTTATAAAAACACCCAGCTCGAATCGAATTTCAATTTCAATATGGTCGCCTTGGTTGACGGGGTGCCGGAGACGCTCTCCCTGAAGTCGATTCTTTCGCTTTTTATCGCCCATCGGCGCGTTGTGGTGAAGCGCCGTTCGGAGTTTGATTTGAGACGGGCGGAAGAAAGAGAGCACATTCTCCTTGGCTTGAAAAAGGCGCTCGATAAAATCGATCAGATCATCAAGCTGATTCGCGCTTCGAAAGATTCTCAAATCGCCAAGGTTAATTTGATGAAGGAGTTCAAGTTTACCGACCCGCAGGCCACGGCAATACTCGAGATGAAGCTCGCCAAGCTCGCCGGGCTCGAGCGCAAAGCGGTTCTGGATGAGCTCGAGGAGAAGCAGAAGTTCATTAA
The DNA here is from genome assembly GCA_001786015.1 of Candidatus Nomurabacteria bacterium RIFCSPLOWO2_01_FULL_46_18. GTDB lineage: Bacteria > Patescibacteriota > Minisyncoccia > Phycocordibacterales > UBA9973 > UBA9973. The sequence goes on from MFVH01000016.1 coordinate 520, forward strand.
AGAAATGAGGGAGCTTCTGGCGAGTCCGAAGAAAATTCTCAAGGTTATTTCCGACGAGCTTAAAGAGATTGGCGAAAAATACAAAGATGAGCGTCGCACTAGGGTCATTAAAAGTGGAGTAAAAGAAATTTCCGACGACGACCTTATTCCCGAAAAAGAGACCCTGCTTGTTTTTACTCAAGGCGGCTACGTGAAACGGAGCGACCCGGCTGAATATCGCGCGCAGAAGCGCGGCGGAGTCGGGGTGATCGATCTGGAGACCAAGGAGGAAGACTTCGTGACCATGCTGGTCGGGGGTTCAACTCACAGCGATCTTCTTTTCTTCACCAATCTGGGCAAAGTTTACCAGATGAAGATGTACGATATTCCGGAAGGCCGGCGCGCCACCAAGGGAAAATCAATCATGAATTTTCTCTCTCTGGCCGGAGAAGAAAAGGTCACTTCGATTCTAGCTATGCCCAAGGGGGGATCAGCAACTTCTCTCATGTTGGTTACGAAAACGGGCACGGCTAAGAAAATGTCAAGCGAGAGCTTTAGGGATGTCCGCCGAAGCGGAATTATCGCCATTCGCCTGGATAAGGGCGATCAGCTTATCTCTGCAATTCTTTGTGAAAAGGGTGATCAAATAATGCTCGCGACCAGCCTGGGTCAAGCAATCCGATTTAAAGAATCTGATATTAGGGAGATGGGAAGGACGGCCGGCGGAGTGAGAGGTATCAAGCTTAGAAAATTAGATGAAGTAATCGGTGTGGATGTGATAAAGGGTGGAAAAAATGATGGAGAAGGGAAAAATGGCTCGTTCTTAACCATGAGCTCGAATGGCTTTGGCAAGAAGACCGCTTTGAAAGAATATAAAGTACAGAAGCGCGGTGGCTCTGGCATCAAAACCGCCAAAGTGACGCAAAAGACCGGGAAGCTGATCGTGGCCAAAGTTTTAACTGGCGATGAAGAGGAATTAATCGCAATGTCGAAGAAAGGGCAAGTGCTCCGAACGGCGCTGAAAGATATCTCTTCTTTGGGTCGCCAGACACAAGGAGTGACGGTAATGCGTCTGCGAGCGGGCGACAGCATCGCCTCGGTGGCTTGTATCTAATAATGCTATAATTAAAAGATGTTTTCCGATCCGGTAAAAAATGTGAGAACGCTAGGCCTCGGAGAAACTAATATTGTGGCGGATCTCGGAGCGGGGACCGGTTTTTATTCAGTGGCGGCCGGGCAGATAGTGCGCTTGGGAAAAGTCTACGCGATTGAAGTGCAGAAAGACTATTTGGTAAAATTGAGGTATAAGGTCGCTGAAGCTCGCCTTAAGAATGTTGAAACCATTTGGGGGAATGTCGAGAAAATCGGGGGCACAAAATTGAGGGACAATCTTGTCGACGCGGTGATCGCTTCAAATATTCTTTTTCAGATTGAGAGCAAAGATAAATTCATCGAGGAGATAAAAAGAATCTTAAAACCTGGCGGGCGGGTGCTCTTAATTGATTGGTCAACGCCCGTCCACGGCGGTAGAATCGAACACATGATTCCCAAGAATCAAGCGCGGGAGATGTTCGAGAAAAATGGCTTTACGCAGGAGCGCGAGATCGATGCCGGGGCGCATCATTATGGTATGATATTAGTGAAGAAATAATGCGTAAGTCATGAAAAATTTCCAAACGATTATCCTGATTGTCTTTATTGTCGCTGCCGTTTTCGGTATTTTGGTTTTCTCCGGGGCGATCCCGCTCGGCAACAGTGATACGCCGGGAGCGCTCGGCTCGGTCACTCTCTGGGGAACGATTAAAAGCGAGCTGATTTTTTCCGCGCTCGAAGAATTTAACACAGCGAATCCCGCCTTTTCCGTGAAGTATGATCAAAAGTCTCCGGAGACTTTTGATCAAGATCTCTTGGAGGCGCTGGCAGTCGGCCGAGGACCGGATTTGTTTCTTCTCCCGGATAATCTCGCTTATCACTATCAAAACAAAATTTTAGCCATTCCCTACGAGAGTTTTTCCGTAGCCTCTTTCAAAAAGAGTTTTGCCGGTGCCGGCGAGGTATTTTTGACTTCGCGAGGAATTCTGGCGCTCCCGCTTTTTATCGATCCCTTGGTCATGTATTACAACCGGAGCATATTGGACGCGAACGCGATCGCCAGCCCACCCGCTTATTGGGACGAGGTGCTCTCGGTAGTTCCGGTTCTTACTAAAAAAGACCAAGCGAATATAATCAGCCGAAGCGCCCTCGCCCTCGGACAGTTCGCAAACGTAGCGCACGCCAAGGACATCCTAACCGCTCTCTTCATGCAAATCGGGAATCCGATCGTAGTCGAAGAGAACGGCGTCTTTCTTTCCGCTTTGAATGAAAACACTTACAAATATAATCTCCCGAACGTGCTGAAATTTTACACCAGCTTCGCCGACCCGCTCGCGAGCGTTTATTCCTGGAATCGTTCTTTCGCGGGCTCGAACAACGCCTTCAGCTCGGAAAATTTGGCGTTTTACTTCGGCTTCGGGAGCGAACTTAAATCACTCGTCAATAAAAATCCGAACCAGAACTTTTTGCCGGCGCCGTTTCCCCAATTGCGGGACGCGAAATTTAAATTGACTTCCGCTCGGGTGGTTGGCCTAGCCATCTCCCGATCTTCCAAAAATTTAAGTACCGCCGCCTTGGCGTCAAATCGTTTGGCCAACAGCGATTTTGCCAGAAAGTTGGCGATGGCCCTGCTCGTCGCTCCGGCCCGGCGCGATCTTCTCTCCGCGCCTCCGGCGGACGCCTATTCGAGTGTTTTTTATTCCTCGGCCCTCTTTGCCCGAAGCTGGCTCGATCCTTCTCCCAAAGATACCGACAACATTTTCCGCACGCTGATCGAGCGGGTGCTTTCCAACAGTCTGTCGCCGGACCAAGCCCTTTCTGACGCGGATACCAAGATGAATCTTTTATTAAATAAGCAATGATGAAAAAAACCGCAAAATTTTTAATATTTGTTTTTTTGCTGGTTTTAATAGCTATGCCGCTTCTGTCTTTCGCAGCCGAGCCACTGGTTAAGTGCGGGACGCAAGTGGATGCAGAAGGAAAAATTACAAACCCCTGCGGTTTCAATGAGTTTTTAGGGCTCATCAACAGAGTAATTAAGTTTGTCTTATTCGATTTGGCTTTGCCGATTGCCGCGATTATGTTCGCTTGGGCGGGAGTGCTGATGGTGACTGCCGGAGGGAGCACGGAGAAAGTGGGAAAAGCTAAAAGAATTTTTACTAATGTCGCAATCGGCTTTATCATCGCGGTCATCGCTTGGCTTATCGTTCGGACCATCCTTACGATATTGGGTTTTGAGGGGAGTTGGATTGGGTTTTAATGTGGAGTATAATTAATGTGATGAGATTCATTAGTAAAACTGTAGGGAAAATTCTTTTAGTAACCTTTCTCGTTGTCTTACCAGTTTTTTCTTTTGCCGCTGATATTGATGGTGCGCCATGTGATCTTCAAGAAGAAGGGAAAATTTGGAATCCAATAAAGGTCTGCAGTCTAAGTGAGTTTATCAAAACCATCCTCGAAGGCGTGATAAAGATCGGCATTCCGGTTATTGCTTTGGCCATAATTTATTCCGGTTTTCTTTTCGTGGCGGCGCGCGGTAACTCCGAAAAAATTACCAAAGCTAAGAACGCTTTGCTTTACACCTTAATCGGCGCGGCGATCTTGCTCGGGTCGTGGGCAATCGCCAAGCTAATTTCCGAAACAGTTTTAGCATTATAAGTTTAACCAACTCTTTTTATGCCCCCCGCTAACCCAAAATTTCAGGATTTAATAATTTATGTTATAAGCATCATCAATAACGCAATCATTCCCCTTGTTTTTGCTATCGCGCTCGTTCTGTTTATCTGGGGAGTAGTCCAGTATGTGATCAATGCTCAAGATACGGAAAAGAAAGCCAAAGGCAGACAATTTATGATCTGGGGAATCATAGCCCTTACTGTAATGCTTACGGTCTGGGGACTGGTCGCAGTTTTGGGCAGAACCTTCGGCCTAGAAACCAGATTTCTTCCGCAAGTTCAGCCCGAAAGTTCATCTTCATCCCCTGGTGAAACAATAATGGACACGCCGGACTTATACCCAGGTTAATTGGCTTGCATTATCATCAATGGTATAATTAAATAGTTAGAAATTATTAATTTATAGGGTCGTTTATCCGCCCCTTGGCGGAAAGAATTATTAGAAATTATTATCAATATGAAGAATAAAATAATTGTGTTGTTTTTAGGCCTTGCCTTGGCCATGATGCCGGTTCTCGCGTCAGCCCAAGTAACCGGTGAATTTATCGGCTGCGCGGGCATTCCTTTGGGGACCCTCGAGGGCATCTTGTGTAAAGTCGGCGATATTCTCAATCTAATTGTCCCGATTTTAATCGCTCTAGCGGTGGTAATCTTCATCTGGGGAGTTATCACCTATGTGGTGGGTGGCGATGAGGAAGCCAAGAAGAAGGGAAGACAGCGAATGATCTGGGGAATTATCGGCATCGCGGTTATTGTCGCCCTCTGGGGACTAGTCCGAGTTTTGACCAATACCTTCGGCGTAGGAAATATTGAGAACATTAATTTCCCAACCACTCCGTATTAGTTAGACATGAACATCGCTTATGCTGGAAGTCTCGATACCTTTATCGGGAACGTCAATCGGCTGATTATAAATCCACTCATTTTGCTCCTGTTCGCGCTGGCGGTCGCTTACTTTCTCTACGGGATGCTCCAGTTTTTCACCAATCAGCAAAGTGAAGAGAAAAAAACGGCGGGCAAGCAGCACATGATCTGGGGCGTTATCGGGATGACGATTATGATGGGAGTATTTTTCCTGATGAATTTGATTTTAAGCACCTTCAATCTGCAAGGCGACATAAAACCGGAGACCGGAGAAGTGAAACTGGACGACTACAATCCGACCTATCCGCCGAGAAATTAGTGTGTAAAAAAGCAAAGGGGGCGGTCGCTTACCGCGATCGCCCCTTTGGGTTTGCTGTGTTTGCGTTGGTCAGGCGCGCTTAGACCTTACACTTTCCTTTCTATAGATTTGGACTCGGACAGACCGTCCCTCAGTTTCGTCCGAGGTAAAGTGATTCTCCTCCCTCGAATTCATCTCCGGGGGGGGCTTGAAGTCCCCCCTGGCCGGGTAATGGATGACCGTGTCCACACCTGACCATTTGATGCCGAGTGCCTCGCCGTCGGTTCTGATTTTGAACCGAAAGTTGAGGCGCATTGAACACGGTGTCCAACACTCGCGCTCAAGAACTAGCGCCTCGACTGGGGGAGATACTGGCGCCGGCGGGGGCGGGGGGACGCGAGTTTGCTGCTGTTCGGCGGGCTTGTCGTTTCCTGGGCGGAAGACAAGAAAACCGGAAATAGTGAGGATGGCGAGGATGAGTATCACCACCACCCACACCGCCCCCTTTCCCTTCGAAATGTTCGCCATGATTTCACTTCCTCCCCGCCAAGATGTTGGCGATGATAGCGGCGGTTGTAGCGTCCAGCGACCAATCCTTCCGGTCGATGGACTTTGTGGTCTTCCCGATGGAGAGCTGAATCTGCTCCACTGCCTGCTCACGGGTAAGACCCGCGCCCCCATCCCCCTTCGGGGCCATGAGGAGATTGATCATATCGGCAGAGAACTTAATCTCCACCTCCTGCCCCCTCCGTTGGTACTTCTCGCGCTCTTCAAGCACGAGATCCTTCGCTACTTCAGGATCCGGGAGGATTTCCGGCATGATGACTTGCCGGATAGTGACCCCCCAGTGCTCCTCACTTGCCTGGCACAGGGCGTACTTCACCTCTTCGCCCAGTTGTTCGTACATGCCGAGCACATCCTCCTGCTCTTTCTCTCTGATGCTCTTGCGGAGAACTTGCTTCCGGGTGCCTTCGAGCCATCCGTTGAGGTCTTCCGGCTTGACACTGAAGTACGTGTCAGGGTTGGTGATGTCATAAACCACTGATCCCCCGACTGTGACGTTCACGTTGTCCGCGGTGAGGGCTTGTAGGGGTGTGAAGTCGTGCGTCTGCCGACGGCAATCTGCTGGCTGTTTGCTGAAGGGGATAGGTGTCCACCACCACCCTTCATCGAAGATGACCCCAGGTACTCTCTGCCCGAAAAGCAGGAGCTGGGCTTTCCAGCCCACCGGGATAGCTTCCCACTTCAGATCCTTCTCCCCCTCCTTTTTCCAGATTCCCCATCCGTGCAGAGCCCAGGCTGCGATTACTGCCAGCCAAAGTAGGCGGAGTACACTGGGATCCACGAGGATTACCCAGCCCAGAACCAAGAGGACGGCAATGAAGCCGATCCCCAAGATCCGGTTGAGGTCGAGATGAGGACCTCTCTCTTCTGTAGTGTGCGACATCTTCATTCTCCTTGCGCCTTAGGCGCTTTTGGGTGCGCCCGCGGGCGCGGGATAGGTAATTGCTTCGAGCGGTTTGCTCGCGGAAAAGTCCAACGCTGAACTTCTTTGCGAGCAAACCGTTCTTTTAGAAAGGAAATTTTTAAGGAGCTAAATTCTGTATAATTGTAGCATATAACAACAAAAAAGTCAATCCCATTAGAGGTTTATCGCTGCGAGCCCTCGCGACCTCTAACGGGACAAGCCTTTAAAACAAAAATCCCCTCGCGAGAGCAGGGGATTTTTGTTTGAGAATCGCTTACGCGTGCTTAAGCGGAGTCGAGTGGTATTTATTCTCGAAGTAAAGCTTTCTCACCACGATTACCACCAGGAGAACCAAGATGGCGAAGATGAGCCACTGGGTCAGACCGGAAGGCTTGAACCCGGCAGTTCCGTCTCCGTAGAGAACATTTCCGGCGAGAGAACTGAAGTTCTGATTCTCGCCCGATACGCTTTCGCCCATAACTTCACCGGTCGAGACATTTGCGTTTCGAACGCTGGAAGTCGCGGAGCTCGGCACATAATCTAATCTTGCCACGGCTACGGGACTCATGATCGTGAAGCGAACTCCGTTGGAGAGTCCTCCGCCGGGACCCGGATTGTATACGGTCACCGTATAGTCTCCGGATCTTAGAGTGTCG
>MFVH01000016.1:7677-7786 GCA_001786015.1 Candidatus Nomurabacteria bacterium RIFCSPLOWO2_01_FULL_46_18
GATCCATAGCGGACGGGGTTGGGGTTCAAAGAATAAACCGCCGGTCTTGGATTCGAGGCTTGAATTTCGCTTTCCAGGGAACGTTTGATGCGGGGATTATAGTCGGCGC
>MFVH01000016.1:7818-8145 GCA_001786015.1 Candidatus Nomurabacteria bacterium RIFCSPLOWO2_01_FULL_46_18
CTGGCAACCAGACCTAGCGCTAAAATACCCAATATTCCCAAGCTGAAAATGCGATAATTATTCAATTTTGCTTTATTTTTACTCATATTGGCAGTATAGCATATTCCATCTAAAAAGTCAAGTCTGTGGGCAAGGGGGAACTTGGTTACGAATAATTTTGAGATTTTCGCAAAGTAAAAAAATTAACTATGAAAAAGGTTATAAAACTTACAATCAAGCCCGGGATAAATGCTTGAATCGGATCAATAAACAAAAACCCGACGATGGTAACAAATCCGGCAATAATACTCCAAAGAGCCGCTGTGCTAGTCGCTTTCTTCCAATAAA
>MFVH01000016.1:8181-9556 GCA_001786015.1 Candidatus Nomurabacteria bacterium RIFCSPLOWO2_01_FULL_46_18
AACTAACTGCCTCAATAGACAAATGGACAATATTGAAAACAACAAGAGCAATAGAGAGTCCAATGATTCCAAGTATCAGAGTTACCCAGCGGCTCATTTGGAGCACTTTTTCTGGCGAGAGTTCTTTGCGAAAAGTTTTTTGATAAATGTCATGCACAACTGTCATACTCGTAACAAGCAATACGGTATCGGCTGACGACATAATTGCCGCAAAGAATCCCGCCAAGACAATTCCAAGAAGTCCGGTGGGCAAGAAAGTTGTTATGAGTTCGGCAACAACAATATTGGAATGAGCGTCCGGCAAAAGTATTTTTCCGAAAATTCCAAACAGTGTTGCCATTGTGAGGAACAAGAAAACCAACACACTAGATATTTTCATTGCCCATCGGACATTTTTTACAGTGTCGGCGGCGTAAGCGCGTTGCCACATATCAGCACTGGTAAGAGCACCTGCTCCGAGGAAAAAGAAAGCAAGAATCATTACATAAAGCGGTGCAAATTCTGTGCCTATGAGAAAAGATTGCGGAAGTGAAGCAATCGCACCGAAGCCGCCACCCTTCATTATTATTAACGGCAGAAAGACAACTAACAAAAATAACATGACAACAAATTGGAAAACATCAGTACGAATATCGGCGCGTAAGCCACCAACAGCGGTGTATAAAATCACAATCATTCCGCCTATAACTGTGGCAAGTGTCGGGTCAAAGCCAGTAAGCGCGCCGACAAAAACACCAATAGCCAGCATTTGGAGTGCAAGATATAAAGACCAGCTAATAAGGTTAGTTATTGCGCCAGCGAGGCGAACTTTATTTGAGTATCTTGCTTCAAAAAAATCCGGTAAAGTGTATGCTTTATTCGCGTCGCCAAACTCTTTAATTTTCGGAGCAAAAAACTTCGCAAAAATTAGAAAATAAAAAAAGTATGAACCAGCAATTACAAAAGTCGCAAGCCCGGCGCCGGAAAAAGCTACTCCTGCATTTCCTAAAATTGCACCGGCGCCGATAAAGGTTGAAAGCGTCGTGGCAACGAGGATAAATTTATTTGTCCTTCTGCTATTGACCCAGTAGTCCTCAATTGTGAGTTTCTTTCTTTCAAATAACCCAATGGCAAAAATTATTAAAAAGAAGAGGCCTATTATCCACAGATCAAGTGTTGAGGTCATAATTTTTTAAATTTTAATATTTTTTCCTTAGATAAGCAATGGGGCGCACGCGTCCCAAGAACTAAAATTTGCCTGTGCCGAGGAGGAGACTTGAACTCCTACCACCTTGCGGTGACAGCGACCTGAACGCTGCGTGTCTACCAATTCCACCACCTCGGCTTGGTGGGCGAGGGGAGACTCGAACTCCCAATCCTTTCGGAACCAGTTCCT
>MFVH01000017.1:0-6010 GCA_001786015.1 Candidatus Nomurabacteria bacterium RIFCSPLOWO2_01_FULL_46_18
AAACTAATTGAATTATTTATTATGATGATGCACAACAAAGCCTGGGGGCATGGTTGCAATACAAGCAAAGTTATCAGAGTCCTTCTTATCATTGGGGGCGTCAATTGGGGTCTAGTGGGCCTGGGCATGTTTTTGGGGAGTGACTTGAATGTAGTCAATATGATCCTAGGATCAATGCCTACCGTTGAAGCCATTGTTTATATCCTTGTTGGTATCGCAGCCGTGATGAAAATTTTCGGCTGTGGTTGTAAGAGTTGCACCGCCTGCCTGGTTGACGGAAAGATGATGGGAGGAGGTACGCAGGGCGGTATGGGCGGCGGAGGCGCGATGTAGAAAGGTTTGCATTTGCTATTTTTCTTGCTAGAATGGAAAATAGCGAATGTCTTCGATTTCTAACATAATTTTTTATATTTTTATTTTTTCAACTGTCTATGCGCAGGTCTTTTTGCTGGTTACCTTTCTGGAGAATCGAAAAAAAATCGTAATCCGGAAAGGAAGCGTCAAGCTTTCTTCCTATCCGGCGGTGACGATTGTGGTGCCGTGCTGGAACGAGGAGACTACCGTAGAAAAAACAGTGGACTCCCTGCTCGCCCTGAATTATCCGAAAGATAAACTCAAAATATTTTTGATTGATGACGGGTCGACGGACAGCACCTGGGGCATTATTTCTAAGTTTGAGAATTATCCAAATATAAAAACTTTTCGCAAAGAAAATGGCGGGAAATTTACCGCGCTAAATTTGGGTCTGGAAAATTTAAAGACGGATTTTTTTGGCGGTCTGGATGCCGACTCGTTTGCGGATTCCGAATCCTTGGTGCGAATCATGAGCTATTTTGAAAAAGATCCGAGTGTCATGGCGGTGGCGCCATCCTTGATTGTCCATAACTCCAAAACCCTAATTCAATCTGCTCAAAAGATAGAATATCTGATGGCGGTTTACTTCAAAAAAATGCTTGGCCTCCTCGGCGCTATTCATGTTACTCCCGGGCCGCTCACTGTTTTTCGCAAGCGGGTTTTTGACGATCTAGGCCCCTATCGCCATGCCCATAGCACCGAAGATATGGAAATAGCTTATCGGATGCAAAAAAATAACTATAAAATAGAGCATTGCAACGATGCCTATGTTTATACCAGTATTCCGGGGACGGTGCGGAAGCTTTTCCGCCAGCGCCTGCGCTGGATTTACGGTTTTATTAACAACACGATTGATTATCGAAATGTCTTGTTCCGCAGAAAGTACGGCGATTTTTCTTTCTTTACCCTGCCGGCTGGCATTGTCTCCATTTTTGCCGTGAGCTTCCTTTTGGGCCGGATATTTTATAATCTGGGAAACTTTTTATATTCCAAAGTTGTCCAATATCAGACGGTTGGTATTCATTTTACTGCCAGCTTGAATAATTTCGATTTATTTTTCATAAGCACCAAGTCATTTATTTTTTTGGAGATACTGATTTTTTCTCTGGTGTTTTTATCGATGATTTTGGGAAAACAGATGGTCGAAGGCAAATGGCGCCCCTCTTGGAATATGCTTTATTTTTTGCTGATCTTTAGCGTGATCGCTCCCTTTTGGCTCCTGAAGGCTATTTATAATACAATTATTTCCGAGAAACCGGCCTGGCGATGATCGACTGGAAAAAATATCTGATCGTCTTTTTGATTACCGCCACTCTTTTTCTCTCCGCCAGTTATTTAAGCAATTATTTCGGGGGGAAGAAAATCGGAGAGCTGCAATTAATTCAGGACAAGATCGCGATCGATATTTTATCTTCGGAAACCCAATACGCGCTTCTCTCCGACCTTTCTTGCAGAAATGTTTCGGGCACGCTTCTCTCTGGTGAACTTGCCGAATTGGGGAAAAAGCTTGAGTGGGGGGAAGAAAATTTAGGGGATTCGGAAGAGGTTCGCAACCTCAAAAGATATTATTCTTTGCTCGAGATCAAAGACTATCTCCTGGCGAAAAAAATCTCCGAGCGTTGCAGGGTGAAGTCCGCCTTTATTCTTTATTTCTACACCACGCTTGAGAAATGTAAGGAGTGCGAGCGAGAAGGGCTGGTCTTAACCGCGCTTCGCGACAAGTATCCGGAGCTCCGTGTTTACTCCTTCGATTACTCGACCGACCTCTCGGCGGTGCAGTCGATGCTCAATATCTTTAAAATCGAAGACACCAAACTGCCGGCCCTGGTCATCGAAGATGAGGTTTTGACAGGTTTCCATTCACTCGAAGAACTCGAAACTCGCGTTCAAGAATCTTTTAAGCTCCAAGAAACAAAACCCGAAGAAACTCAGAAAAAATAATGATTTTTGAGCCGCCTCTCGGACTCGAACCGAGGACCTTCACTTTACAAAAGTGTTGCTCTACCAACTGAGCTAAGGCGGCGGCTAGATATTATATTAGCATTATTTTCCTTCCTCCTCCTCTTTAATTTTGTGCTTCAGATGCCGGATTTTTTCTTTGTATTCTGAAATCTTTTTCAGAAACTTATTTGCTTCTTTCGGTTCGGCCGGCTGGCCGTTTCCATTTTTATTTTTATTCAACAGGCTCATTAGTTTGTCGGCAACTTCTTTGGATTTCGCTTTGGCAATGTTCGAAGATCGCACATAAAATCTGATCACGGCGACGGTCGCCCAGTAGCCGTAGCGCTTTGCATGTCCCTCGGCGAGTTCGCTTACTTTTTGCCAATCCGGAAGGAGCGACCCCAGTTCCTTATTTACCTCCATCGCTCCGGCTCGAAGAAGCATCAGTCGGCGTCCGAGCATGACGGCGATTCCCGCGAACGATATGAAGAATAAAATTAAAAATATCACCATTTATTTTTCCAGTTCGAAGCGCGCAAAGCGACCGATTTCTATCCTTTCGCCGGTTTTCTGGGTTGCTTCTTCGACCATCGACTGCACATTGGATTCAGGATTTTTAATTGAAGGACTATCGAGGAGCGCTTTGACGTCTTCGGGCGCGGTCGCCGCTATTTGCATTGCAATTTCTTTTGTCAAGTTTTTAAAAATTTCATTTTTGGCTACGAAATCTGTCTCGCACTTAAGCTCCACCATCGCGCCGATTCTGCCGTCGCCGTGAAGATAAGCATAAATATATCCCGAACCGAGTTCTCGCCCGGCCTTTTTGGCCGCAATCGCCGCGCCCATTTTTTTAAGTATCGCTATCGCTTTTTCCATATCGCCGCCGGCCTCTTCTAAAGCGCGCTTGCATTCGCCAATCGAGATGCCGGTAGCGTCTCTCAATTTCTTGATAAGTTCAGTTGTTATTTTTGACATTTTACTTTCCGTCTTTCGGAGGCGGATTTTCTGGGTTTGCCCTGCCGGTTTCATAAGCCTTCGTGATCATATCGGTCACAAGCTCAATTGACGGGATCGAAGCGTCGTTTCCTAAAATCGGGTAGTCGATGTTTCGAATATCCGAATCGGAATTTGCGAGCGCAATGATCGGAACGCCGGATTTCTTCGCTTCGGTGGCGGCAATATGCTCGGCGCGGGGGTCGACTATAAAAACCGCCTCCGGCAGTTTTTTTAACCCCAGGAGCCCGGTGTAATAGATTTCAAGCTTTTCCATCCGCTTGGCCATGATCAATCTTTCTTTTTTGGTGAATTTTTCCAGCCCGCCCTTTACGTTCTCTTCGTGATATTCTTCAAGCTCGGCAATTTTCTTTTTAATCTCCGAAAAATTGCTGAAAGTGCCTCCGATCCAGCGGGCGACGACGTAAGGCAGCTTTTGGGAAAGAGCCGCCTTTCTAACGGCTTCTTTTGCTTCCGGCTTGGTGCCGACGAAGAGGATTATTTTTCCCCGCGCGCCCAGGCTTTTGGCGAACTCTCGCGCCTTTTCCAAGAGGAGCAGTGTTTTTTCGAGATTGATAATATCCGCGCCTCCTTTGGTCGCGTAAATATAGGGAGAGGCGGAAGGGTGCCGGCGGGACCTTCCGTAGCCGTAATGCGCGCCAGCTTCAAATAATTGCTCAACTATTGAATCTTTGACCTTGGTTGTATCTTTTTTTTGCACCGGAAAATTCTATCAGATTTCTTTGACCAAAGCAAATTTTTCGGGTAAGATGGCATTATATATGAAGCAATCCGAACTTTTTACCAAGACCAGAAAGGAAATATCAGGGGACGAGGTTTCTCGGAACGCCGAGCTCCTCGGCCGAGGCGGCTTTATTCATAAGGAGCTCGCCGGAGTTTACACCTACTTGCCGTTGGGACACCGGGTGCTCAAAAAGATAGAAAAGATCATCCGGGAAGAAATGGACCAAATTGGCGGGCAGGAAATTTCGATGACCGTTCTTCAGAATCCGGAATTATGGAAAAAAACCGGACGCTGGAGCGATAAAGTCGTCGACAGCTGGTTTAAAACAAAATTAAAAAATGACACCGAACTCGGACTCGGTTTTTCGCACGAGGAACCGCTGGTGAATCTTCTCTCCAATTTTACTTCTTCGTACAAGGATCTGCCGCTCGCCGTCTATCAGATCCAAACAAAATTTCGCAACGAACTCCGCGCCAAATCCGGAATTCTGCGCGGCCGGGAATTTCTGATGAAGGACATGTATTCTTTCCACGCCGACGAGGAGGATTTCAAGCTTTTCTACGAAAAAGTCAAAGTCGCTTATAAAAATATTTTCAAACGTGTCGGCATCGGCCATCTGACTTATCTTACTTTCGCCTCCGGAGGAATTTTCTCAAAATATTCTCACGAATTTCAAACACTGACACCAGCCGGCGAAGACACGATTTACGTCAGCGAGGAGAACGGGATGGCGGTGAATAGCGAAGTCTTAAACGACGAGGTGCTTGAAAATTTGGGACTGGAGCGGGAAAAATTGACCGAAACCCGGGCGATCGAAGTCGGGAACATCTTTGATCTGAAAACCAAATATTCCGAATCCTTTGATCTCTCTTACACGGACCCGAAAGGCAAAAAACACCCTATTTTAATGGGTTGTTACGGCATCGGTCTTGGCCGTTTGATGGGGACGGTGGTTGAAGTGCTCTCGGACGACAAAGGCATAATTTGGCCGGAAGAGATCGCGCCCTTTGCCGTGCACCTCCTTCCGCTTTCAAACGGTAGCGATAAAGTTTCCCAGTACGCGGACCAAGTTTATGAACGCTTGGAGAGTTCGAAGATTGAAGTTCTCTACGATGATCGGGAGGGGCTCTCCGCCGGAGAGAAGTTCGCCGATGCGGATCTTCTGGGTATTCCATACCGCGCCGTCGTTTCGGAGAGAAGCTTGAAGGAAAATGGAATTGAGGTGAAAAAAAGAATTGAAGAGAGGGGTGAGATTATTTCGCTCGAGAGTTTAATAAAAATGCTAAAGTGATAAAAAAATTTTACAAATTAATTTCCAACGATATCGGCATCGACCTGGGCACCTCCAACACCCTCGTTTATTTGAAGGGTCACGGCATCGTGATTAACGAGCCCTCGGTGGTGGCGGTAAATATTAAAACCAATCAAATTCTCTCTGTCGGCGCCAAAGCCAAAGAAATGCTGGGACGTACTCCGGGACACATCCGGGCGATCCGCCCCTTGGTGGACGGGGTAATCTCGGATTTTGAAGTGACGGAGGAAATGCTTTCTTACCTTATCAATAAGGCCGACAAAATGTCGCCCAAATTAGCCCGACCGAGGGTGCTGATCGGCGTGCCGACCGGCACCACCAACGTCGAAACGCGGGCAGTCTATGACGCCGCCCGATCGGCCGGCGCGCGGGAAGTCTTTTTGGTCGAGGAACCGATGGCCGCCGCGATCGGCATCCGTCTTCCGATTAGAGACCCGTTGGGGACGATGATCATTGATATCGGCGGGGGAACCACCGACGTCGCCGTCATTTCGCTCGGCGGAATCGTCAAATCGAAAAACCTGAAGGTCGCCGGGGACCAGCTGAACAACGACATCATCTCTTACATGCGCGATGAGTTTAAAATTTTAGTCGGGGAGCGAACGGCGGAGATGGTAAAAATCGCCATCGGCTCGGTCATCCCCGGCGAATATATGGAGACAGAA
>MFVH01000017.1:6023-6529 GCA_001786015.1 Candidatus Nomurabacteria bacterium RIFCSPLOWO2_01_FULL_46_18
ACCTCCTGACCGGGCTGCCGCGCGAGGTGGTGATGACCGATTCCGACGTCCGCGAAGCCATATCTGGCTCGATTCGCGAATTGGTCGAAGGGGTGAAGAACGTGCTGGAAACGACTCCGCCGGAGATTCTCTCCGATATTATGCACCGGGGAATTACCCTCTCCGGCGGGGGAGCGCTTCTCTCCGGGCTTGATCGATTGCTCGCCGGTGTTCTTAAAATTCCGGTTTACGTGATCGATGATCCGCTTTCCGCCGTGGCTCGCGGAACCGGCGTAATTTTAGATGACCTTCCGGCTTATAAGGAAATTCTAGTCGGCCACCAAGATGAGCTACCTCCTCGATAAAAGAAAAAAGAGAAAAAAATTTTTAAAACTGCTTGGCTTGGTTCTGGCTTTGGTTATTTTTATTTATTTTCAAAACCCGATTTTTCGCGGGCTCTCTTATGCGGCTCAAATAGTTTTCCGGCCGTTTTTGTCGGCGGGCGAAAGCGTGGGAGGAAAATTTTT
>MFVH01000018.1 GCA_001786015.1 Candidatus Nomurabacteria bacterium RIFCSPLOWO2_01_FULL_46_18
AAAATTCTAATCGCGATTTTGTTTTCGCCATGCTCGATGTTGGGCAAGGCGACGCGCTTTTTGTCGAGTCGCCGACCGGGACGCAAGTCTTGATTGACGGCGGACCGCCGAGGAAAATTTTAGGAGCGCTCTCTCGTGTAATGTCACCATTCGATAGAACTATCGATAGCATAATTGTCACTAACCCGGACCAGGACCACATCGGAGGGTTTCTGGATGTTTTAAAAGTTTATAAAGTGGGCGCGGTGCTTGAGCCCGGAACTTTTAACGATTCAAAAACGTATCAGAACCTCAAAGAAGAAATTAAAAATAAAAAAATCCCGGATATTTTAGCTCGCCGAGGGATGCGGTTGAACCTGGGCGGCGGAGCGGTGATTGACATTTTATTCCCGGATCGCGATGTTTCCGACTGGACCACCAATGACGGCTCGGTCGTCGGAAAGCTATCGTATGGGGAAACCTCCATTATGCTTATGGGCGATGCCACAGAAGAGACGGAAAGAATAATTCTTGAAGAGAATTCTAAAAATGCTCTTTTAAGCGATATTTTAAAAGTTGGGCATCATGGTTCGCGCACTTCCACTTCCCCGCAGTTTGTGGAAGCGATTTCGCCGACTCACGCTTTTATTTCGGCGGGCGGAGACAATCGCTATGGCCATCCGCATCAAGAAGTGCTGGATACCTTGAATCAATTTGGCGTGAAAATTTTTCGGACGGATCTCTTGGGAACGATAATTATGAAATCGGACGGTGAGGTGCTAAGATGGCAGTATAATAAACAATAAGATGCGCGATAAACTCGTCGATAAATTAATCAAGGGAGAAGAAAAAAGGCAGCGCGACGGCCTAGAACTTATCCCTTCGGAAAATTATGTCTCTCGGGATGTTTTGGAAGCCAATGCCTCCGTTTTTACCAACAAATACTCGGAGGGCTACCCCGGCCGGCGTTACTACGGAGGGCAAGAGTTTACCGATCAGGTGGAACGTTTGGCGATTGAACGAGTTTGCAAACTTTTCAGGTGTAAATTCGCCAATGTCCAGCCGCATTCCGGCGCACCGGCGAACTTGGCGGTCTACGCCGCGCTCTTGGAACCGGGCGATACGGTGCTGGGAATGGACCTTTCGCATGGCGGACACTTGACGCACGGACACCCGCTTACGCTTCCCGCTAAGATTTACAAATTTGTGAACTACAAGATGAAGAATCCGGATACCGGCGAGATTGACTACGAAGATTTGCGCCGGCAGGCGATCGAACATAAACCGAAAATTATTCTTGCCGGATTTTCCGCTTATTCACGCACACTGGACTATAAAAAATTTGTAGAAATCGCCAAGGAAGTTGGGGCGATTACTATGGCTGATATGGCGCACATTGCCGGACTCATTGCCGCAGGCGTGCTTCGTAATCCTTTCGATGATGGCTTCGATATAATCACTTCCACAACCCACAAAACTCTTCGCGGTCCACGCGGGGGAATTATTCTTACTCGCGAGAATGAAGAAATCGCAAAGAAAATTGATAAATCAATTTTCCCAGGTATTCAAGGTGGGCCGCACATACACACCATCGCGGCCAAAGCGGTTGCTTTCGGCGAAGCGATGAAGCCAAAATTCAAGAAATATGCCGAGCAGATTCTCAAAAACGCGAAAGCGATGGAAGAAGTATTGCGAAAAAATAAAATTCGCATGATTGGCGGGGGAACGGATAATCACCTTATTTTAGCGGATGTTTTTGGCTCTTTGGGCATTTCCGGCAAAGAAGCGCAGACTGTCCTTGATGAAGTGGGTATTACGCTTAATATGAATACAATAGCGAATGACACACGAAAACCACTGGATCCTTCCGGCATTCGCTTCGGCACACCAGCCATCACTACACGAGGATTAAAAGAGAAAGATTGCGCGCTGGTGGCAGAACTCATGCTCGAGACTCTTCGTAATAAAGGTGATGTAAAGAAGAAATCCGAAATCCGTAAAAAAATAAAATCTTTAGCCAAAAAATTCCCGATTCCTAATAATTTTGTATAAAAAATATGGAACTGCGAGTCGGCGTAAAAATTTTGCTGAAGAATAAGGAAGGGAGGTACTTGGCCTTGCTTCGTTCAAAAGAAAAATACCCCGAAGTGGGCGGCAAGTGGGATGTCCCCGGCGGAAGAATTAATGCCGGGTCGTCGCTTGAAGAAAATTTAAAAAGGGAAACAAAAGAAGAAACTGGATTAGAAGTTAGCAACATTACAAAATTGATCGCCGCCCAAGATATTTTAAAACCCCAAAAAAACAAGCACACAGTTCGCCTTACATACATGGGAGAAGCGGATGGAGAAGTAAAATTAAGTGAAGAGCATACTGATTATAAGTGGGTGGAGCTAAATGAAATAAAAAAATTAGAGCCGATTGATAAATACTTGAAAGAAGTTCTAGAAAAATTAGAATAACTATATGGCAAAAAAGAGAGGGAAATTAATTGTAATAGACGGCATTGATGGTTCGGGGAAAACCACGCAGACCGCGCTTCTTATTAAGCGGTTGAAGCGAGACAGGCAGAAGGTGAAAGTCATAAGTTTTCCACAATACTATTCCAATTTTTTCGGGGCGTTCATCGGCCATTGCCTCAAAGAGCAATATTACAACTTTGTCAAAACGCATCCCAAGATTGCGTCAGTTCTCTACGCCGCTGACCGCAATGAATCGAAAGAAGAAATTAAGAAGTGGCTCAAAGATGGGAATATTGTCATTGCCAGCCGCTACGCCAGCGCCAATCAAATCCATCAGGGCGGCAAAATTGCGAGTACCGCAAAGCGAGAAAATTTTTTGAAATGGCTTGCCGAGATGGAGTATGGAGTTTTTAAAATTCCAAAACCCGACGCGGTTTTTTATTTAAGCGTGCCGCTCCCGATAGTTTTAAAATTGATTAAAAACAGGAAAAATGGAAAAGACAGAGAATACTTGGGTAAGAAAAAAGATGTACATGAAAAGGACGTAAAATTTATGGAGAATTCCCGCAGAAGCGCGCTCTGGCTCGCGAAAACCCAAAAGGGATGGATAAAAATTGACTGTGAGAAAGGTGATAGGATAGACACGCGCGAAAATATCCACCAAAAAATCTATGAAAAAATCAAAAAAATTATTAAATCCTAATGTTTGAAAATCAAGTTTAACCTGTTATTTAGCAATAACAAGCGGTCGCACACTATTGCTAAATTAACAGGGAAGATCAAATTTTTTCATCAAATGCAGTTCGTTATCGATCTCTTCAGCTAAAACGAAGCGGACAAACCTTCTTGTGTTATAAAATTCGAGGATAAATTCAACTTCTTTGTTGCATGGATATGGGGAAATGAATACTGATTTTTGGAATTCAATTAGGCCGATTTTTTTGAAATGGTAGCGGATGGCCTCACGCAGTTTTTTTAGTTTTTCGGGAATATCGAACATCACCAATCGCCATTTTTTATCCCAATTTTTTGGTTTTTTTATTTCCATTTTGTCGATGTTAAAAGTAAGGGTTTCTTTCTTACCGTTCTTGCTTAGGACTAATGTAGTTGTGCCGTCTTTGCCTTGTTTTTCTTCGAGTAGACGTGATACGTAAAGAGAATTAATCGCCCGATCTAATGCTTGACGGTTTATCTTTTCCCACTCTCTGGGAACCTGTCGGAGAATCCACCATTGTTTTTTGCCTGAGTGTGAAAGACTCAGGGCTAAACCTGCCGCTAAAAGCAAAAGAACTTTTTTCTTTAGAGAACCCATTCTTGGTTCTTTGTGTTTCATGCGTATATTATAGCAATAAGAAGCGGTCGCTGGCTATTGCTATTTGTGGATAGTGGAGAGAAAAAATGGTATAATAAAAACATGAAAATTCCAATTGTTGATGAAAATGATAATATAATAGAATATAAAAAATGATACTCAAGGTTAAAAAGGTAGACTCTAGTGCAAAGTTGCCCACTCACGGGCATCCCGGGGATGCGGCAGTCGATTTATATTGCCTGGAGGATGTAGTATTTTTACCGGGGAAGCAGGAGCGGGTACGGACTGGAGTCGCGGTAGAAATTCCGGAGGGGTATGTCGGGCTTATTTGGGATAAATCGAGTATTTCTTTCAATCTCGGACTTAAAATCATGGGTGGAGTAATTGATTCGAGTTTCCGGGGGGAAATAGTTGCGAGCCTCTTAAATGCTGGAGGGAAGGAAGTGCTCCTGGAGAAAGGACAGAAATTTGCCCAGATGATTATTCAAGAGTTTGAGCATTGTGATATCGAGGAGGTAAAAGAGCTCTCCGAAACCGTACGAGGCCACGGCCGTGAAGGAAGCACGGGGATGAGATAATGATTCAAGAAAAAATTAAAAAATTAATACAGGACGCGCTAAAAAATCTCGGCCTGGAGATCAAAGAAATTTTTCTTGAACATCCGGTGGATTTGAGAATGGGGGATTACTCCACCAATGTCGCGCTTCGGCTCGGGGAAAATTCCGCGCAAAAAATTGCCGAAGAGTTAAATAAAAATCTGCCAACCGAAGTTGAAAAAGTTGAAGTTGCCGGCCCTGGCTTCATAAATTTTTATCTCAACAAGTATTTTTTTCAGGATTCGATCAAGAAAATCTTAGACGACGAGGGTTTCGGGAAAAACCAACTCCATAATAATAAAAAAATAATGGTTGAGTACACCGACCCGAATCCCTTTAAGCCCTTCCACGTGGGACACCTGATGACCAATGCGATCGGCGAATCGATTGCCCGGGTGCTCGAGTACTCTGGCGCGAAGGTGTTCCGAGCGAATTATCAGGGCGATATTGGCTTGCACGTGGCTAAGGCGCTTTATGGACTGGTGAAAAAACCGGAAGAATACCGGCTTAAAAATGAAACCTTGCAGAATCAGGCGTTTTTTATCGGCAAGGCCTATGTTTATGGGGCGGAAGCGTACCAGATCGATCCGGAAGCGAAAAAAGAAATCGATGAAATGAATAAAAAAATTTACAATCGAAGCGACCCGGAATTGAACGACTTGTATGATTGGGGTTTCGAAGCGACGATGGAAGCTTTCGAAGAGATTTACAAAATTCTCGGCACCAAATTCGATTATTATTTTCTGGAGAGCAAGATGGCGATCCTCGGCGAAAAATTAATTAGAGAAAATCTAGGAAAAGTTTTTGAGGAGAGTAAGAACGCCATAATTTTCAAAGCCGAAAAGTATGAGCCGACATTACATACCCGGGTTTTTGTAACTTCCGAAGGCCTGCCGACCTATGAGACCAAAGAACTCGGATTGACTGAAGTAAAGTTTGAAGAAGTCGGGGATCTCCATCTCTCGATTGTGATTACCGGGAACGAACAGAAAGAATATATGAAAGTGGTCGCCAAAGCGCTTTCGCTGATTCACCCCGAACACGCGAGCAAAATGCTTCACATTACTCACGGCCTCATACGTTTTTCCGACCGGAAAATGAGCTCGAGAACCGGAGACGTGGTAACCGGAGAAACTTTAATCGAAGAAGTTAAAAATAAAACCAAGGGTAATGTAGAGGTCGCCGTCGGGGCAATAAAATACGCGATATTAAAACAATCCACTCGGGGCGATATAATTTTCGATCTGGAAAAATCGATTTCGCCGGAGGGCGATTCTGGGCCATATCTTCAATATTCCTACGCGCGGGCGAAGTCGGTGCTGGTGAAGGCGACCAAAGAAAATCTCTTTCCAAATTTCAATGAATTACCGGCGGAGGTGACGGAAACTGAAAAGCTGCTTTATCGATTTCCGGAGGTGGTGCTTCGTGCCGCGGAGGAATATGAGCCGCACCATATTGCTAATTATCTTATCGACCTTGCCCGTGCTTTCAACAGCTACTATGGAGAGACAAAAATTCTCGATACGAAGGATATTTATTCTCCATACCGGCTTGCTTTCGCCAGTGCCTACGCAAAAGTTCTCGGCAAGGGTCTCCACCTCCTGGGCATCGAAGCCCCGGAGAGGATGTAAATCTATAGTTATTTTGGGCTTTTTATGATAAAATGAGCCAACAATGGCTCAAGAAAGTTCCAGTGGCAAATCCGAATCTGCATTACGAGAAGAAAAAATTCTTGAATTTTGGCGCGAGAATAAAATTTTTGAGAAATCTTTAGAACAAACCGAAGGCAAAAAAGAATTTATCTTTTATGAAGGGCCGCCGACGGCTAATGCCAAGCCGGGGATTCATCACCTCGAAGCACGCGCATTTAAAGACGCGATTCCGCGATACAAAACCATGCGAGGTTACCATGTTCGGCGCAAGGGCGGATGGGATACGCACGGGCTTCCAGTAGAACTTCAAGTGGAGAAAAAGCTCGGGCTTAATTCAAAACGCGCGATCGAAAAATACGGCGTTGCCAAATTTAATGAGGAGTGCAGAAAAAATGTCTGGGAACAGGTGGACCTCTGGAGTAAATTCACCGAGCGCATCGGTTACTGGATTGATTTGGAAAATCCATATATAACTTATGAAAATAATTACATCGAATCGGTTTGGAATGTAATAAAAGAAGTTGATAAACAAAAATTACTCTATAAAGATTATAAAGTCGTTCCTTGGTGCTCCCGCTGCGGCACGGCCCTTTCCTCGCACGAGCTTGCGCAGGGATACGAGGACGTCCGTGACTTGTCAGTCACGGCCAAGTTCAAAGTTAAAAGTGGAAAGTTAAAAGACGCATATTTTCTTGCCTGGACAACCACGCCCTGGACTTTGCCAGGAAACGTCGCTCTTGCAGTCGGTAAAGATATCACATATGTGGAAGTTAAAGTGGGAGATGAAATTTTTGTGTTAGCAAAAGACAGACTTACGATGCTGAAAGACTATTCGATAGTCGCAGAACATAAAGGGAAGGAAATGGTCGGGATGGAGTACGAACCGCTTTATCCTTATCTTAAAAATCAAAATCCACAAAACATAGATAAAGCTTATAAGGTTTACGCGGCGGATTTTGTGAGTACAGAAGAGGGAACCGGAATCGTGCACACGGCCGTTATGTACGGTCAGGACGACTTTGAGCTTGGGGTAAAAGTCGGTTTGCCTAAATTTCACCTGGTGAACCCGGAAGGGAATTTCATCGCTGGCGCTGATTGGCTGTCTGGTCGTTCGGTCGTGGATGAAACTCTAGCAGTTGATATTCTAAAAGATCTGCAAACCAGGAATTTAGTCTTTGCAAAAGAAAATTACACCCACTCCTATCCCTTCTGCTGGCGCTGTAAGACTCGGCTTATCTATTACGCGCGGGATTCCTGGTATATCCGGATGTCGGAACCCAAAATTAAGAAGAAACTGATTAGCGAGAACAAGAAAATAAATTGGGAGCCGGAACATATCCGCGAAGGACGCTTCGGTGAATGGCTCCGCGATGTTAAAGATTGGGCGATTTCCCGCGAGCGCTATTGGGGCACTCCATTACCCGTATGGGTAACGGGGCAAGCGCCTAATGAAGAGAGACTGGTGATTGATTCATTGGAGTCATTAAAAAAATACACAAAAAAGTCAGGGAATAAGTATTTTTTGTTCCGGCATGGAGAGGCAGAAAACAATACTAAGAACATTTACTCTTCGAACCCAAATAAAAACCCTATAACCGAAAAAGGTAAAAAAGAAGTCATGGAAATCATTTCTACGATTAAGAAAAAGAAGATTACCCAGATATATTCTTCTCCTTTTCTCCGGACCAAGGAAACTGCGGAGATCATCGCCCGAGAAGTTGGATTCCCGGAAGAAAAAATAGTTTATGACAAGAGAATCGTCGAGCTCGGATTCGGAGATTTTTCTGATCGACCCTCTCGAGACTTTTGGGACTACTTAAAGGGAAGAGATTGGAAATTTGACGATAAAATTCCCGGAGGGGAAAGTCTGCAAGATGCAAAAAACCGGTTCGGTTCGTTTCTTTATGAAATAGAACGGAAATATAGGGACGAATCAATCCTTATCATAACTCACGGGATAGGAATTGAAACACTCCCAATGGTGATACGTGGATTAAATCAAACGCAGTCCATGGAATACTATCACTCCAACGCGGCGAAAAGCTCGCCCGGATCATTGCACGAGGAGACAACGTTTGTTCCACTTCCACACAACGAAAATTACGAGCTTGATTTTCATCGGCCGTATATCGATGAAATGGTTTTAGAAAAAGGAGGAAAAGAATTTCGGCGGGTAAAAGAAGTAATGGATGTCTGGCTGGATTCGGGGGCGATGCCATTCGCGCAGGACCATTATCCTTTCGAGAACAAAAAATGGGTAGACGACAAGGGTTATCCGGCAGATTACATAAGCGAGGCGATTGACCAGACCAGAGGTTGGTTCTATACGCTCCACGCTGTAGGGGTACTAATGGGTCGCGGCCGGGCATACGAGAATGTTATCTGTTTGGGTCATTTACTCGACGCCCAAGGTAAAAAAATGTCAAAGTCGCTGGGCAACGTAGTGGATCCCTGGGAAATGATAGAGAAATACGGAGCCGACACGCTGCGCTTGTGGATGTATTCGGTGAATCAGCCCGGAGAATCCAAAAATTTCGACGAGAAAACAGTGCTCTTACTCAAGCAGCAAGTTTTCGGATTACTCTACAATGTCCTTGCATTTTACGA
>MFVH01000019.1:0-147 GCA_001786015.1 Candidatus Nomurabacteria bacterium RIFCSPLOWO2_01_FULL_46_18
AGACTCATATTAATTATATGGCCGTAATAAAATTACTTATATTTTCAACAGCACCACTAACTCGGAGTTCATTATAGGTAGTACTAATAATTTAAAAAGGCGTTTAGCAGAGCACAATTCGGGAACTACCCCATCGCTTACGAACCT
>MFVH01000019.1:157-511 GCA_001786015.1 Candidatus Nomurabacteria bacterium RIFCSPLOWO2_01_FULL_46_18
CGCCTGGTTTTTAAAAAAGTTTATGATAATCTACAAGAAGCACGAAAGATGGAGCTCCATCTGAAAAAATTGAAAAGCAGGAGCATAATTGAAAGAATAATCCGTGAGCAGGAGATAAAAACTGAACTTCCGAAATAAGTTGATACTTCTGGTGGGCCTGTAGCTTAGTTGGTAGAGCGCCTCATTTGCAATGAGGAGGTCAGCGGTTCGAATCCGCTCAGGTCCACCAGAGGGATCAACAGATAGTTGGTAGAGTCGTCCCGATGGACATCGGAAAAAGTCAGGAGTTTCGTTCGAAATAGGTTCGCGCAAATGCTACAATAACACCACCGGGCCCATGGTCTAGTAGCACGA
>MFVH01000019.1:525-14072 GCA_001786015.1 Candidatus Nomurabacteria bacterium RIFCSPLOWO2_01_FULL_46_18
GAGTCCACAGAAAATGCCAAAGCATTTAAATATTTTAATTTCGGGGGCGGTGCAGGGGGTTTTCTTCCGCGCCCACGCGAAGAAAAAAGCCGATGAGCTTGGCATAACCGGATTCGTAATGAATCAAAGAGACCGCCGAGTGTATATCGAAGCAGAAGGCCCGGCAGGGGCTCTTCAGCAATTAGTCGACTGGTGCAAAGAAGGGCCGGATTCGGCGGAAGTATCAAGTGTAGAAATCAAAGAAGGAAAAGTAGTGAATTTTTCCGATTTCCAGATTAAGTATTAATTTGCTATAGTTAAAGTATTATAAGTATTTAAATACTAATATGTCGAAAAACAATTTTGTTTCCATCGCGGCGTTTATATTTTTACTAGTTGGCGTACTTCACGCACTCCGGCTCTTGAATGGCTGGGGGGTACAAATGGGTAATACGGTGATTCCGATGTGGATATCGTGGCCTGCGCTTGTTGTCGCCGCTTTTCTTACCTGGCAGGGATTTCGCCTGGCGCGAAGCTCTTAAATTTACTTCAGGTATAGCTCGATATTTTTCTTGTGCTCCTCGTAGGTCTTGGTGCAATGGATTTTCCGATTTTTGTCGTGGAGGAAAAAGAGACAGGAAGTTTTCTGCGGATTGTAAGCGGCCGCTATAGCCGCCGAGCCGGGATTTGAGATCGGAGAAGGGGGCAAGCCCTCATTCAAATAAGTATTGTAGGGGGATTTTATTTTTCTGTCTTTGCCGGAGACCGGCGGCCACCAGTCGTTCTCTTCATTCCCCTTGGCGTATTGCAAGGTCGCATCAATCTGCAATTTCATTTCATTCCAAATTCTGTTCCAGAGGATTCCGGAAATTAGCGCCATGTCCTGCTTCCCGGCCGCCTCGCGTTGGATGAGAGAAGCGATTTTCAGCACATTTTCTTCGTTCAAAATGTTCTTCGGTTTTATTTTTGCCACTTGCTTCCCAAACTCCACGAACATCATTTCTCCGACTCTCGCCGGCCCCGCATCTTTGTGGACCAGATACGTTTTCGGGAAATATCGGCCCTCCGCGCTCTTTCCAGCTAGGACAAGCTTCACGAACGCATTCTTGTCTTCCTCATTCCAATCAAGTTTCTGAAAAAGTGTCTCCGCCACTTCCTCTTTACGCAGACCTTCCTGCACCCTGACAATCCGCATCGAAGGATTTGCGAGATCAATATAAAAAGATAATTTAGCCAGAAGTTCCGGGTTAAATTTGTAATAAATGACGACAATTACCGGGATTGCAAGGACGAGTATTAGTGCGAGAATTGCTAACTTCCATCTCATGTTATGATTATACTATGGCTGGTTTTTTAGAGAAAGAGAACGATTGGTGGCAACTTGCTTTTAAACCGGAAAAGGAGTATAATGAAAAGGCATGAAGTATTTTATTGTTTTTTTACTCATCGCTTTCGCGGGACTTGCGGTTTTTGGCGCTTTTGGCCTACATCTGGGAACTCAAAATCACGAAGGAGGCTGTATTGCCGCCAACGCCAAAGGAATTGATTGTCCGAAACAAAACAGCCTGCTAGCCTACATCACTTTTCACATTGACGCCTACAAAGATTTTTCTCTGGCGAGCTTAAGCAATATCATCAGCGTACTCTTACTGGCGCTGACGCTTGTTATTTTTGGTTTTCTTCTGAAGCCGCCGAAGCTTGCCCCATTCCGCGCCCGACTAAGAAATTTTTCTCCCCCCTCGAAACGGAAACAAAAATTTTATCGTTGGCTTTCACTTCACGAAAACAGCCCAAATAATTTCTAGGGATTTTAGATAAATCACTGCTGTGATTTATCTGGTGCTTTTTACTCTGTTTAATTTAAATCTCTATGAAAAATATCTTAAGTATTCTTATTGTTATTGTTGTTCTTGGTGGCCTTGTTTATCTGGCCCGACCAACTGGAGAGAAGCAAGAGGTTCAAGGAATGGAAGATATGCAAATGAACGAAGAACAAGCCGGCAGCGCCCAGGGTTCACTGATCGCTTTGGACCATGACAACTTTGATTTCGGTGAAGTCTCTATGGCAAATGGCAAAGTGAATCACATGTTCAAAATCAAAAATACCGGCAATGAGGCTATCACCATTGAAAAAATGTACACGTCTTGCATGTGCACGACGGCCGAGCTTATGGTGCGAGGTAGTACCTGGGGCCCTTACGGCATGCCCGGGCACATGAGTATCCCGAAAATCGGAGAGGTGTTGAATCCTGGCGAAGAAGCCGAAATCGAAACGATCTTTGATCCGGCGGCGCATGGCCCGGCCGGCATTGGCCGAATTGAAAGGCAAGTTACTGTAGAAAATAGCTCCGGAGCGTCGCTGGAGCTTAAATTCGTTGCTGTAGTCACCCCGTAAGAGATATGAACAAAAAATTAACAATTCTCATTGTAATTGCGGTTCTTCTCTTCGGGGGAGTAATTATTCTTAAAACCGGCAATATCGGCACGACCGCGCTCTGGAATTTGAGCGGGGAGGGGAAGTTCCTCTTACCCCTAGTTGGTATTGCCGCCTTGATTGACAGTATTAATCCCTGCGCCTTCTCGGTGCTTCTACTCACCATTGCATTCCTCTTCTCCATCGGGCAAGCGCGCTCGGGAATCCTGAAAATCGGCGGAGCCTATGTTTTTGGGATTTTCGCCGCTTACATCCTGATCGGCCTTGGACTCCTCCAGGCGCTTCATCTCTTCGATACCCCGCACTTCATGGCAAAGATTGGAGCCGTTCTCTTGGTTGCGCTGGGCGGAATTAATCTCATCAACGAATTCTTTCCGGCTTTTCCGATCAAGTTACGCATTCCGCACGCGGCCCACAGCAAAATCGCGGAACTTATGAATAAGGCCTCTATCCCGACCGCTTTTCTCTTGGGCGGACTGGTTGGTTTATGTGAATTCCCGTGCACCGGAGGACCGTACTTAATGGTGATCGGACTTCTCCATGACCAGACCACTTATCTTACCGGTGTCGGCTACTTATTGCTTTACAATCTCATCTTCATTTTGCCGCTTGCGATAATTCTCTTTATCGCAAGCAACGAGACGCTGGTTCAAAAAGTAAATACTTGGAGAAAAGCAGAAACTAGACACATGCGGGTCTGGGGAGGAGTTGCTATGATTATTCTGGGTCTCTTAATCTTCTTCATCTAAGTATGACTAAACAAAAAATAAAACTAGGCGATAGTTTTGCGAAATTCACCAAGATTTTAGGCATTAAGCATTGCTGGAAATGCGAAAAACGCCGGGAGATATTGAATAATATCGAGCGGTGGGACGTGAAAGACATTATTCAAAAGCTTAAAAATTGTTGCGATGAAAAATAAATATCTCAGTATTATCCTTTTGGGGCTCATTATCTTCGGGTTGGGAAGTATTACGCTTCCTCCGCCTGAAGTGAAAGGTATGACCCTCTGGGACTTAGGCAGGCGTATGGTAGAAAGCGGCGTGATTGATCGCGAAAAATTTCTAGCTCTTTATAACCGCAACCCGAAATTAAGAAAAGAAGCGGAGCAGTTGCTTGACGGAGACAATAAAGAGCCGTTTGAAATTACGTCGGAAAATTCGGGGCTGATGCTCAATTATCTGTGGGCGCTGGGGCTTGGGAATAAAAATCCGATCCTTGAAATGGAGATGATGGATCCCCGCTATGGTGGCGCGCAGAACTTTGCCTCGACTGGCGGATGGACATTGGCAAAAGGAAGCGCGATGGAGCATTACGGCATGCACCAATTTATCACTTTAACCGGAGAAAAGCAGGCACTGGTGGATAAAGTTTCGCGTACAATTTTTCGCCCGTGTTGCAAAAACAGCGCGCATTTCCCGGATTGCAATCACGGAATGGCGATGTTGGGCTACTTGGAATTGCTTGCCTCCAGTGGTGCGGACGAGAAAGCAATGACCGAAAAAGCACATCTGCTTAATTCATACTGGTTTCCGGATGTGTATAAAAATCCTCAAAGTTGCAGTGCGACAGGATAATAAAAATCTGTTAGAATAGAAATATTATGACAACCGAACATAAAATAATTGGAGGAGTTGTATTACTAACATTGGTTCTTATCATTGGCGGAGCGTGGTTAGCCGATAAATCGGGAAAAGAAGATCGTGAGAGACTTGATAAATCTCCAATCGGAGAAAAAATTGACGACTTGGGTGGGATGCATGTCGCGCGCGGAGAATCGCATCCTGCTTACAATTCAAACCCTCCGACTTCTGGTCCGCATTGGGCTGGAGTAGCAGGGCCCGGGATTAAGATCGAGGCTGTTCCTGACGAGCTTGTGCTTCATAGCATGGAGCATGGGGCGGCAGTCGTTTGGTACAGAGAAGGATTGGAGCAAAGTGAAGTGGATAAAATCAAAGAAGCGTTTAATGGTGCTTCGGGGAAAAAAATAATGCTGGCGCGCGCAGACCTGGATGTCCCTGTCGCATTGACGTCCTGGGGATACCTGCTCAAGCTGGATTCGATTGATCAAGAAAAAATCAAAGAATTTATTGAAACCAATAACGACAGAGGACCGGAGAAAGCACCAATCTAGTTATCCACAGTCCTCTGCTTGACAAATAGGATATAGGGGTATACCCTATTAGGATGTTAGATCAGAAGTTAAAAAAGCGGGCGGTCCATCGAGCGAAGATTATTCGTGGCCAAATCGATGGACTAGTCAAGGCGGTTGAGAACGAAGTCTACTGCCCCAAGCTATTGGAGCAGTCGCTCTCCATTCAAAGGTCGCTCAAAAGCCTTGACGCCCTGCTTCTTGAAAATCACTTGCGAACTCATGTCAAACACCAGTTGCAGCACAAGAAAGAAGAGAAAAGAACCGTCAAGGAGTTGGTGGACCTGTATATATTGGGAAGTAAATAAAAAATGATCCAAGATTATGGAATTCGATTACACCGTCAACACAACTAAAAACTTTGACTCTGCCGTCAACGGCGTGGAAGCGGAAACCGTCAAAGCGGGATTTAAAGTGTTGTATGTCCACGATGTCAGGAAAACTCTTGAGGAGAAGGGTTTTGAGATTGAACCATTTAAGATTATCGAGGTCTGCAATGCCAAGTCCGCCTACGCCGTTTTGCAAGCTGATATAAAAATCGGCTTGTGTTTGCCCTGCAAAATAAATGTTTATATCAAAAACGGTGAAACCTTTATTTCCGGCATGCGGCCGATTGTGCTACCGCAGTTTTTTCCTGATGCGAAGTTAGGTAATCTGCCTGAAGAAGTTGATAAAACTATCAGAAGTATTATTGATAACGCCAAATAACTTATGAAAAAATATGTCGGTTAATTAGTCAGTAATCCTTAACGGGTCAGAATAAGAAAAATATTTATGAAAAAAGAAATTTCGTTTGGAATCGGAGGTGTAGTGATCGGCTTAGTTTTGGCGAGTATTTTTACGCCAACGATGTTTCCAGGATACCGCAACGGTGGTTCCAGAATGATGGGTGATAATCAAAATACGGAAAATACCCAAATAATGGGCAATATTGACAGACATTTTATCGAGCAGATGATTCCGCATCACGAAGGTGCTGTAGCAATGGCAGAATTGGCTCTCGAAAAGTCAAAACGTCCGGAAATTAAGACTCTTGCGAATGCTATTATTGTAGGTCAGTCCAGTGAAATAGAAGACATGACTGTTTGGTATAAGAATTGGTTTGGAAAAGACGTTCCAAAAGGAAACACAGCAATGATGGGAGGAGGGATGATGTTAGGGAACGGAATGCACATGGGAGGACAAGAGGATATGAATTCGCTGGAAACCGCCACTGATTTTGATAAGGCATTTATCGAAGCGATGATTCCACATCACCAGTTAGCTATTATGATGGCGCAAATGCTAAAGTCTGGCACCGATAGATCGGAAATGCTGTCTCTCGCCAACAATATCATTGAATCACAGTCAAAAGAAATAGAAGAAATGCAAAATTGGTATCAAAGTTGGTATAAGTAAACTATAAAGGTCGAAAATGTTATTTAATCTTAACTAAAAATTATATGACACAAAATTTGGGCAGGGTGGATAGGATTTTACGGTTTGCGCTCGCCTTCTGGTGGCTTGGACCCTGGGCTCCGTACTATGATGCGGGTTGGGCTAATTTGCTGATTGCCATTGTGGGCTGGATCGCGCTGGTCGAGAGTTTCTGGGGCTGGTGCTGGCTGCATACCTTATTCCACATTGACAATAAGAATCAGTAGTAAGGTCGACCCCAGTAGTAGAGCAAAGCTCACTACGGGGCAGGAAAATTAACAATAAATAAAAAGCAGTAAATATATGCAATTGAACATTAAAAAATTTGCTTCCGCGGCGGCGATTACCATGGGAGTCGTCTATGTCGTGTGTGCGGCGTTTGTGGCCCTTTTCCCGGCGTTTGCGACAACCCTTCTGGGCTGGCTGACACACCTGGTGGATCTAGAAACTAGAACTCTCACTTGGGGAGGATTCTTAGGCGGGTTAGTACAAGTTATCCTTTATACCTATCTTGCGGGGTTGCTATTTGGCTGGCTTCACAATCGTTCGGTTCAGCCGAAGGTCTGATAATATAAAACATAAAAAACAATGAGCATTACCGTATTAGCAGTTGTTTTGTTGGGCGGTTGTTTACTGATGCATCTTTTGATGCGCAAGGGCGGGCATGCCGGAGACCATGGGCATACGGAAGACAAAAATAAAGACGGAAAAAGCGGTAAAACTCATTCGGGTCACGGTTGTCATTAGTTAATACTTCAAGTGATGGAAAATAAAAGTAAAATTAAATCACTGGTCAAAAAACTTATCAAGTTCGGTTTTTCGGTAAAACTGAAAACCAGTGGCCAGAAAGACCCGGTCTGCGGCATGCAAGCGACCGATGCGATTACATACACATATAAAAGCCAAGCCTATTTTTTCTGTTCCGACCATTGCCGCGAACAGTTCGAGAAAGAGCCGGAACGTTATATTCCAAAATGACCATGCCAAACGCCGCCGTAAAACCGATTTTTTTCGGAACACTTGCCAGCGCCCTCTTGCTTGGGGTTTATTTTGCGGTACTCACTTTGGTTTCCGGTTGGAGCTTTGCCAAAAATCAATTTTCGCAATTCTGGTATTTCATCGTGAGCTTGGCGATGGGATTCGGTATTCAGATCGGGCTCTACAATTACCTTAAGGGTCAAATACACGGTTCTCACGGAGAAGGAAAGGTTCTGGGAGTGACCGGCACAACTTCCACCGCCGCCATGATCTCCTGTTGTACGCATTATCTTGTCAATGTTCTTCCTGTTCTCGGCGCGGTCGGAGTTGTGACGTTTATTGCGCAGTATCAGGTAGAGCTTTTCTGGGTGGGTATCTTGTTTAACCTTGGCGGTATAGTTTATATTACCAGTAGAATTATTAAATTTTCCGCCAGAGGCGGATCCGCCTTCGGCGGAAAGCAGTCATGAAATATTTGCATTTTTTAATTGTAGGTTTGATTATTATTGCTGGAATATATTTTGGAGTGCTGACGCCGAAGAAACTAAGTCAGTCTGAAAATATTATTCCAGATAATTGGGAAGAAACCGGGATAGACGAAGCAACACACCTTTCCCATCACTCAGAACTTAATCAAGAATAAAAACATATGAATGATTCAAATAAAACAATCTACACCTGCCCAATGCATCCGGAGATAAAACAAGAAAAGCCGGGTATGTGTCCGGAGTGCGGGATGAGTCTCGTGCCCGCCGCCGCTAAGGCTAAAGCGGGCAAGCCGGATGAAAAACATGACAAACATAAGGGTCACAGCACCCAGATGTTCTTTAGGAAATTTTGGGTGAGCTTTATACTCACTATTCCGGTCGTGCTTTATGCCGACATCTTTGAGAAAATTTTTAAATGGTCTCCGCCAAATTTTCCCGGTTCTGAATATTTGTCCTTTGTGCTCGGTTCCATCGTCTTTTTCTACGGCGGCTGGGTATTTCTGGCCGGAGCGTGGCGAGAAATCCGGGGCCGTTTGCCGGGCATGATGACCCTTATCGGTATTGCTATAACGGCTGCCTATATCTGGAGCGTGTACGCAGTATTCGCGGGCGTAGAGGCGCTGTTTTGGGAACTTACCACCCTTATCACCATTATGCTCCTCGGCCACTGGCTAGAAATGCGGGCAGTCTCTGGCGCGCAGGGCGCGCTCAAAGAATTATCGAAATTGCTTCCGGATACAGCGGAAAGAATTAGGGGGGATAAGACAGAAAAAATTTCGCTATCAGAGCTTCAAGAAAACGATGTCGTTTTAGTTCGACCGGGAGCAAAGATTCCCGCAGATGGCGCAATTATCGACGGCGAGTCGGATCTGAACGAGTCAATGGTGACTGGAGAATCAAAACCGGTTTCAAAAAAAGAAAACGATCAAGTCATTGCCGGAACAATCAACGGTGATGGCGCGCTTAAAATAAAAGTCGCCCAAATCGGAGAGCACACGTTTCTGGCCGGAGTGATGCGTCTGGTTGCCGAGGCGCAGGCCTCCAAGTCGCGCCTGCAGATTCTCTCCGACCGAGCGGCTCTTTATTTAACCTTTATTGCTATCGGAGGGGGGCTTATCACTCTTTTTGTCTGGCTCCTGGTTGGCGCGGAAATCAGCTTTGCCGTAGCGCGGTTGGTAGCGGTCTTGGTAGTTGCCTGTCCGCACGCGCTGGGCCTCGCTGTGCCTTTGGTCGCCTCTATTTCCACGACCAAAGCGGCGCAGAACGGATTTCTGGTCAAGCAGCGTTTGGCTCTCGAGGCTGCAAGAGAAGTTGATACAGTTCTATTCGACAAAACCGGAACGCTGACGGAAGGGAAATTCAGCGTAAGCTCGTATTCAAACGATGAGGCGCTTCGGCTGGCCGCTTCCGTTGACGCGCATTCCGAACATCCGATTGCTCTTGGAATAGTCGCGGAAGCAAAGAAGCGAAACCTCAATATTTCCGAGGCAAAAAATTTCAAGCGCATTCCCGGGGTCGGGGCAGAAGCGGAAGTAGAGGGCAGGAGAGTGTTTGTGGGGCACCGGGGAGGAGCGGATATTGTGGTGGAAGTTGAAGGCAGAAGTATCGGAAGCATCGAAGTAAAAGACACAATTCGTAAAGAGGCGGCCGAGGCGCTTCGGGAATTAAAAAAAGAGGGTATAAAGCTCGCGATGATTACCGGAGATTCCAAAGAGGTGGCAGAGGAGGTGAGTCGGGAACTTGGCATTGATGAGTATTTCGCCAGGGTTCTGCCGGGAGAAAAATCGGAAAAAGTAAAACTGCTTCAATCGAAAGGGAACAGGGTGGCCATGGTTGGCGATGGCGTGAACGACGCTCCGGCCTTGACCCAAGCCGATTTGGGCATTGCCATCGGCGCCGGAACCAATGTAGCTATCGAATCGGCCGGAATCATCCTTGTTCGCAATGACCCTAGAGATATCGTAAAGATAATCAGATTGTCCAAGATGACGTATTCAAAAATGATCCAGAATCTTTTCTGGGCGACCGGGTACAACCTAGTGGCCTTGCCGCTCGCGGCCGGCGCGCTCGCGTTCAAGGGAATTCTGCTTGAACCGGCTTTAGCGGCTGTTTTTATGTCGGCCAGCACGGTAATCGTTGCGGTGAACGCCATCTTCTTGAAAAAACAAAAGTTGTAAACTTGCAATTTCAAATATCCGGATGTTAAAATAATATTAATGAAAAGAGATGTAACGATCCTCATCGTCTTTCTGATCGCGATGCTCCTGATCGTTCGCTATCTGGAAAGAAGCAAATCAGAAGACATCATCACGCCTCCGGCCAAAGGGGAAACAAATGCAAATGAATTAAAAGAAATTGCTTATACCAACGCCTCGGCGGACATGATCATTGTTCAGTTGCCATTTCCGGGAGCGGTGGTGGGCAAGGAGTTTAGCGTCGTCGGCAAGGCGAGAGGGAATTGGTTTTTTGAAGCATCGTTCCCTTTTGATCTTCGCGACCCAAGTGGTAAGATAATTACCCAGAGTTACGCCCAGGCGGAAGGAGAATGGATGACCACCGAATTTGTGCCTTTTAAAGGAGAGATGAAAGTTCCGATTTCCTACATCGGCCCGGCGACTCTAGTCCTTATGAAAGATAATCCCTCCGGCCTTCCGGAGTATGACGCATCGGTTTCGTTTCCGATTACGGTGGAATACTAGTTGACAAAGTTGCCTAATCTTTTATAGTCAAATCGAGTCCGTACACAAGGAGGGCCACAATGGACGAGAAAATGGACGAGAAAGCCGAGGTTTTTCTAGGAGTGTCCCTGGAAACTCTCTGGAGCCTGATTCTGGCCCGTATCGAAGCCAGAGAGAAGGAATGTCCCATTCCGCCCCCGGATGAAGAGGAAATCTGGGCGCGAGAAATACTCGGGCGAAGAATCCGAGATTTTGACCACCATAAGCTCGGGGCTCGAATCAAGCGCCGTTAACCAGGCCGCACGAACCGAAAGGGAGTGCGGCCGTCACCTTTTTATCTAGAAATTCAAATACTTAGAAAGGTGGCCGATATCGCATCTTTCGCCGTTTTATGATAAATTTTAAATATGAAAACTTGGTCGGACAGGGCGGAGAAAAAATTAACCGTATATTTAAGCCACCGGCCGAAGCTCTATGCCCTGGTGGTGGGCATCGGCATCGTGCTTTTTTGGCGCGGAGTTTGGCATACAGTCGATAATCTTCATCGCTATTATTACCTCGGACCCTCCGCTGCCGCTGGCGATTTTCTTACCTCGCCCTGGTGGGACGGACCACTCTCGCTTCTGGTTGGAATAATTATTCTTTACTTTACCGGCTCGCTCATTTCAAGTTTCATTGGCAATGAGCTCATTCTCTCCGGTCTTCGGGGCGAGAAAAGATTGACCGAAAAAACTGAATCGGAAGTAGAAATGGAGGTTCGGGCAGTTTCTGACATCAAAGATTCTATTTTAGCCTTGGAGGGAAAAATAACCGACCTGGAGAAAAAAGTCCACAACCACCATCGTCCAAGCTAGTTCCATGAAGATATTCAAAAATCGAACCGAAGCCGGCAAAAAACTTGCCGAAAAGTTATTGCCGTATAAAAAAGAGAATCCGCTGGTGCTGGCCATGCCTCGGGGTGGAGTGCCGGTAGGGTATGAAATAGCGGTAAAGTTAAATGCGCCGCTTGATACGGTGGTGGCGCGGAAAATCGGCGCGCCGTTCCATCCGGAATTCGGTGTCGGAGCGATCGCGCCGGGAGACGTGATTATTTTAGACGAGACTTCAATCAAGGCGCATGACATCGAGCGGGAGGAGATTGAAGCGGTGATTGTAAAAGAAAAGGAAGAAATGGAACGGCGGATTGTGAAGTACCGAAGCGGAGAATACAGCCAGGGAAAAAAGTCGGACACGGTCATTATCGTGGACGACGGTCTGGCGACCGGGGTTTCGGCCCGGGCGGCGATTGAATCGGTCAAACGCGTTTACAAACCGAAGAAAATAATTTTTACCGCGCCAATCTGCGCGCGCGACAGCAGTGATAGCTTAAGGAGCTTGGTTGATGAGGTTATTTGTCTAGAGACAGTAGACAATCTGATGGCAATCGGATACTGGTACGAAGAGTTTGAGCAGATGACGGACAAAGAAGTCATTTCTTATCTAAAGCTATAAAATATTCAGGTCTTTTTTTGCCAGGATGGTTCCCGGAATGAGGGGGATCCATAGGGACAAGACTCGGAAAATAATAATGGTCGCTATGGCCGCCTCGAGTGGAATGCCCAAGAGGTTCAAAATACCGATCGAACCGGCCTCAAATCCTCCGACCCCGCCGGGCAGGAGAGTGATGGTTCCGGCAACCGTTGCGATGACCAAGGCGACAAAGGAAATGATCAGAGAGCTTTCAATGCCAAGCGATCGCATGATGGCGAAAATAGTCAGGGCATCCAGGAAAAATACTCCGATCCGCAGCAAGCCCGCCTGGATCAATAATTCTATCGAGAAAACCCTTTTCCCGGAGACATTTTCCATAGCCGAGAGCATTCGGGCGATCAGTGTCCTTTTCTTTATCCAAGTCGGCAAGTACAGCCGCTGGTGATTGAATGCCGCCCAGATCAAACAAACGATTACTACTTCAACTACGAAAAAGATGCTGATTAAACTCACGATGATTGGAGTAATGTTGTGATACCACCACAAGATTACGACCGACAGGAATGTGACAACAGAAAGAGAAATGTAGTTAGAAAGAGTTTCAATAAAAAATACCTCCATGGCAATCGGAGTGGGTAAACCCAGGCGTTTCATCGCCTTGACCACGATAACGTTGCCGGCCACTCCTCCCGTCGGGATCATCTGGTTCACCGTAAGCTGTTCGACGGCAAGTTCGGAAAGAGATTTCAAGGTCAAGTGATAATCAGCCGTTCTGACAGCCAGATGCCAAACGGCTCCGGTAAAGACATAGGTGGGAATTTGCAGGAGAATTGCAATTACCATCCATCCGATATTCGCGTTTTGGAGCAGGAGCAAAAGCTTTTTGAACTCTGACCCATGGAAAGCGGCAACAATAATCAAGACCAGGAAGAAAATCGAACTAATAATCAGCCCGGAGTATGGGCGAAGCTTCGCTATGGCAGGGTTTCCGCCGACATGCTTTATGAAGTAGCTCTTCATGTGATATAATTGTAGCATTAACAATTAATTTTTTAATAAATATATGTCAAACGAGAAAAAATTCGAATGGCTGCTTCGAATCGGCGTCGCCGGAGAATTCGCCGGGCATGGGCTTTTGGCTATCGGCGGCAAAGCTAGTTGGGTAGGATGGATTAGTCAGTTGACCGGAGTGGGGGAGGGAACGGCAATGACACTTCTTCTTTTGGTCGGGGTAATGGATGTTATCGTCGCGGCGGTTGTGCTCCTTCGGCCAGTAAGACCGATTCTTCTTTGGGCGGCCTTTTGGGGATTCTGGACCGCGTTGGTTCGCCCCTTGGTCGGGGAGTCGATACTCGATTTCATTGAACGATTCGCCAACTGGGCGGCTCCACTCGCGCTCTACTTCTATTACCGCTCTAAGAGTCAATAAACGAAATCAACCCTCATCGTTCCAAGCTAAAATTTTCCATTCGTCGCGCTTGAACCAATGCGGGACGTATTTGACGATAGTCATTCCCGCATTATCGATTGGATTAAAATAAGAGAGAGTGTTGTAAAGCGAAGCGGTGAGCTCTTGGCCATAGAGCATGTGGGCAATAATTACTTTGAGGAATATCATATGCGTGACCATGATAATCCTTTTTTCTTTTCTTTTTTTGATGTAAGCGAGTAGTTTTTTCGCTCTTTCTTTTAAATCCAGAAAATTCTCTTCATCTGAATAGCGGAAATTGTCATCATGAAAAGTTTTGTCCATTTGATCCACAACAATCCGCACCTCCCGCTCCTCGATCGAGCGGCCGATAATCTGGCTCGGGTTTCTTCGCTCGATCAACAGGTCGCAAAATTCGATTTTCATCCCGAGCTCTTTGCCGATAATCTCCGCTGTTTCCCGCGCTCGCTCGTAGGGGGAAGAAATTATCACTTTCGGTCGGCCCTTCTTTTTTGGGAATTTT
>MFVH01000020.1:0-6564 GCA_001786015.1 Candidatus Nomurabacteria bacterium RIFCSPLOWO2_01_FULL_46_18
GAGCCTCAGGTATAATAGTTGCATAGTTTCGAAATTTTGCAACCATGAGAAAAAACTGGCCCAAATTCATAATTGGCTTTATTGCTTGTCTTTTAATTCGCTTAATTCCATTTCGTCCGCCGAATATTGAGCCAATTTTAGCAACCCAGATGCCTTTCAGTAAAGCTTACGGAGCTTATATTGCTTTTGCTTTTGCATTTTTAAGTATTGTGATTTATGACTTGGTAACCGGAACGCTTGGCATCTGGACGCTTCTTACGGCAAGCACTTACGGAGTTTTAGGTTTAGTCGCAGCTTTTTATTTCAAAAACCGAAAGGCCAATTCCTGGAACTTCGCAAAGTTTGCGATCGCGGGGACTATTTTCTTCGATGCGGTGACCGGTCTCTCGATCGGCCCGCTTTTCTTCGGCCAATCCCTTTCCGGAGCATTTTTCGGACAAATCCCGTTCACCGCTCTCCACCTGCTCGGCAATGTTTCTTTCGCTCTGGTACTTTCGCCCGCAATTTATCGATTCGTTGTTGAAAATAAAAAATTAGAATTTAACAAAAAATTTTCAACAGCATGAAGAATCGGAGAAAATATATCCAGCTTAAGAAAATCCAGAAACGCGACGGCACGATCGTGCCCTTTGATGGAACCAGAATCAAACGCGCGGTCTTCCGGGCGATGAATGCGGTTGGAGAAGGGGGAGAAGCTGATGCCGAGGCGGTAATGTACAAAGTCCTCGACGCCCTGCTTGTTTTAAAAGAAGAAGAGCAGGTGAAATCCGCCCGTTCCGCAGGCGGGGTTTTCATTCCGATGGTAGAAAAAATCCAAGATATTGTTGAAAATGAGATGATTGCCGCTAATTTTATCCAGACTGCCAAGGCCTTCATTCTCTACCGCAAAGAGCGCTCGATTGTCCGGCAAAAAGTTGGTTTTGTTCCGGAAAAAGTAAAAGAGTTGGTGGCCGAGAGCAAAAAATATTTTCGCA
Organism: Candidatus Nomurabacteria bacterium RIFCSPLOWO2_01_FULL_46_18; assembly: GCA_001786015.1. Classification (GTDB taxonomy): domain Bacteria; phylum Patescibacteriota; class Minisyncoccia; order Phycocordibacterales; family UBA9973; genus UBA9973. The sequence continues at coordinate 975 of MFVH01000020.1, forward strand.
ACCCCTTAGCCGAATTTGTTTATTATCGGACCTATTCGCGCTGGATTCCGGAAGAAGGCAGAAGAGAAACTTGGATAGAAACCGTGGATCGCTATATGGATTTTATGCGCGAAAACCTAAATTCCAAGCTGTCGGAGAGCGAATACGAAGAGATCCGCGAAGCGATCCTGAATCAAGAAGCGATGCCCTCGATGCGGCTCCTGCAATTTGCCGGCCGGCCCGCCCGCCGAACCAATGTTTGCGCTTATAATTGCTCATTTATCGCGCCCCGCTGTTTTCAGGATTTTGCCGAGATCATGTATATCTCGATGTGCGGGACGGGGGTGGGCTGGTCGGTGGAGAGCGAGAATATTCAGTCGCTTCCGCAGATCAAGAAACAAAGCGGGAAAATTCTCCCAAACTACGTTATTCCGGACAGCAAAGAGGGCTGGGCGGACGCTTTTGCTTTCGGACTTAAGACTTGGTTTGAAGGTTCTGATGTGTCATTTGATTATTCACTCGTCCGTCCGGCCGGTTCTCTCTTAAAAACGATGGGGGGAAAAAGTTCGGGCCCCGAACCGCTCCGCGCCTTGCTTGATTTTTCCCGGGAGAGAATATTGTGTCGCCAAGGTCGGCGCTTATTGAATTTAGACGCTCATGACATTATCTGCAAGATCGGGGAGTGCGTGGTCGCCGGCGGAGTTAGGCGGAGCGCGATGATCTCGCTCTCGGATCTGGACGATGAGGCTATCCGCGATTCGAAGAAAGGGCAGTTTTATACGACCGATGCCCAGAGAATGCTCGCCAATAATTCCGCAGTTTACTTATCAAAGCCGGGCGCCAGAGAATTTCTGGACGAGTGGACCGCCTTAATAAAAAGCGGCAGCGGCGAGCGGGGAATTTTTAACCGCGGCGGCCTAGCCGAGACTCTGCCGAAGCGTCGATTGGATCAATGGAAGGGGGGAAGATTTCCTTCCTGGGGGACAAATCCATGCGGAGAGATAGTTCTTCTGTCAAAACAATTTTGCAATTTAAGCGAAGTTATCGCCCGGGTCGAAGATACCGAAGAAACATTGCTTAAAAAAATCCGCCTGGCCACTATTCTGGGAACTTACCAGGCAACCCTTACCTATTTTCCGTATCTTTCGCCGGAGTGGAAGAAAAATTGCGAGAAGGAGCGGCTGTTGGGAGTGTCGATTACCGGACAATGGGATTCTAAAATTGTCAGATCTCCGAGCATTCTCAAGAAATTAAAAAATCTTTCAATTGATGTAAATAAAAAATACGCCAAGCGCTTCGGCGTCGGCCCATCCACCTGCATAACTTGCGTCAAGCCCTCCGGGAATCTTTCACAAACCGTCGACTCTTCGTCCGGCATGCATCCCAGGCACGCGCCTTATTATATTCGCCGAGTCCGCATTGCCGCGACCGACGCTTTATTTAAAATGTTGAAGGATCAGGGAGTGCCATATTATCCGGAAGTCGGGCAAACGATGGAAGATGCCACAACTTTTGTCTTGGAATTTCCCGTCAAAGCGCCGGAAGGAGCGACCTACAAAAATAATTTAACCGCGTTGGAACAGCTGGAGCATTGGAAAGTAGTTAAGGAAAATTACACCGAACATAATCCTTCGGTTACGATTTCAGTCGGGGAGGATGAATGGCTCGCGGTCGGCAATTGGGTTTATGAAAATTGGGAAATCGTCGGAGGCCTGTCGTTTCTGCCGCGCGAGAACCACGTCTATCAGCTCGCTCCCTATGAGACAATCACTCGCTCCAAGTATGAGGAGATGCTTCCAAAAGTAAAAGACCTGGATTTTTCCAAAATTGTGACTTACGAGAAAATCGACGAGACGGAAATTAAAAAAGAATTAGCCTGCGTGGCAGGTGTTTGTGAAGTTTAATTATGCTCCTCGCATTCACTGGCAATGGAAAAGGGAAAACAACTGCCGCACTCGGCAATGCCTTGCGTCTCTTGGGCGCCGGCAAGCGCGCGCTGATGGTGCAGTTTATCAAAGGCCCGTGGGAATCGGGAGAACACAAATCCGTGTCGCGCCTGGAACCGGATTTGAAAATTATTAAAACAGGAAAAGGATTTGTCGGAATCCTGGGAGATGATTTGCCGATTGAGGAACACAAGAAGGCGGCGGAAGAAGGGTTTAGCATCGCCCGAAAGGAAATCGCCGGAGGGAAGTACCACCTTTTAATCCTCGACGAAGTCCATAACGCGATACGGCTAGGGCTTGTGCCCGTTTCATACGTCCTTGCCTTTCTCGACTACGCCAAAGACAAAGTGGAATATGTGATCACCACTGGCAGGGACGCCGCCAAAGAGATTATTGAAAGAGCGGACCTGGTAACCGAGATGCGGGATGTGAAGCACCCATATCAAAAAGGGGTAAAAGCAAAAGTTGGTTTAGATTTTTAACAATTAAAAAAGTTTTGCGTTTAGAAGTGAGGTGACCCGCCTGCGTCGAGACTTCGGCGAGGCAAGGAATTCCTCCACTGTGCCGCAACGGTAATCTCCGACGATATGTCGGAGGAGTCCGGTCATTACGCAAAACGGTCGTCCCGAGCAGGATATGTGTTTGTTCATTCATAACCTGCTTTAAGTCAGGTTTTTTTATTTATGAAAAAAGAATTAATCAAAAAAATAATATTTGTTTCTCTCATCCTCTCCGTAGTTTTTTGGCAGGTTTCTTGGGCTCAAGAAGCACCGCTTCAAGTACTTATTGCCGACGAAGGTAACGTTGTTTTAGACAAAAACGTCCACCTGCCGGAAGAAGGAATGCTCTCAGTCACAGATACACAAGGCAACTCACAAGATATTAATGCAAAAAGCGTACTCGCTGTTCTCTACGCCCTAGATGAAATTGACGATACATTTACGATCTCGGATCTTGTTTATTATCCATCATTCTCGGCTTTTTATTTGAAGTGTATTGTCTTATCCGGAGAAGAAAAGTGCAATTATTGGTTGTATAAAGTAAACGATGACGCCCCTTCCGTGGGGATGGACAGCTTTATTCTTTCCGGCGGAGAGAAAGTCGAAATTTATTTTGATTCCGGATTCTTTGGCGGGGGAGAGGAAGACCCCGAGCCGGAGGTTGTGGAGGACCCACCAGAAGAAGAGGAGGGAAGTACTGGAGGCGGTAGTGGAAGCAGGAAGAGGCGCAAGACACCTGAACCCGCTCCGGAGGAAGAAGTGGCGCAGCCCGTCGCAGCCCTTGTTCCAGCGGTAACGACCACAACCCCGCCAGAGCCTCCGGCCGCCCAAAAGATTGCAAAAGCCGAACCAGCCATAGAGAAAGTTGCTGAAATTCCGGTGTCCGAACCCGCCCCGATAGAACTTTCCGCTATCGCTACCGAGAGCGGAAATTCTCCCAAAATTCCAATTATCTTTGCTGGGCTTCTCGCCTTTCTGGTTTTGATTTTTCTTGGCCGGCGATTTCTAAAGAATAATTAGTTGCAATTTTTTGCAACTAGGTGCATAGTTGAGAGATGAAAATCAAAAGACCACTTCCAAGAACTGCTTACGAGCGAAACGCGGTGACTTATAAAATCTTAGCTAACTCCAAAAGATTGGAAATTTTAAATCTTTTACGTGAGCAGGAAATGCCGGTGGAATCATTGGTCAAGGAGCTTGGCATCACCAAGGCAAATGTCTCCCAGCATCTCGCGCTCCTTCGCCACGCCGAATTGGTGACGGTCAGGCGCAATGGGCTCAATGCCTACTACAATATCATCGACCCGCGCATCGTTGAGCCTTGCCGAATTCTGCACAAGCTTCACTCGAAATGAAACTCACTCGCTTTCTCCCGCACTCTAGACTTCTGTTGAAAAAATTACAATCTCAGCTAGATTTTTACGGGATGGTATTTTTTCTTGACAATTTGCTCTTAAATGTTATACTTATAAAGTATAGTTCTTCAATAAAAGAATCACTGCTTTAGTGAGACGAGCTTTTTGAACCTTAATCTTCTAAGACTTAAAAAGCTCGTCTCAACACTCACATAGACGATGCCGCAACGTCCGAGCGAATCGGGCAAGACAAAAGGAGATGGCTCCGATGACTAGTTCATTGGCTCCGTCGATTGTCACCCACCGAGACCCCAAAGGTCTCAAGTTCGTCTCCATTGTCGAAGCTGCCTACAACGGGGCCCGACTCTCGGAGGAAGAGGCTCAGCGCGTCAACGATGCGTCTGGCCTCGGCGATCTCATCGGCACGTTCATCGCCAACAATCGTAGCAACGACCGGTTCGTGAACGAGGAGGTTCGCTCCTCCTACACGTACCCCGGCGAGTTCAAGGGCCCGAAGCCGATCCTGGAACAGATTCAGTCGCTCGCTAGTATCCTCGGCCTCGACCCCACTGCCGCACTGCAGCACGCTCACATCCTGCCGATGCTCGACACGTTCGTCCCGGCAGAGGCGTTGCCGTATGTCGGTTGGTACGCGGTCTCTCGGGACGTCGCACTCGCCGATATCCTCGGCAAACTCGCCGAGTCGCGCCGTTTCTGCAACTGGTGCTGCGAATCGCAGATGGATAACTTCCGGACGCACGAGCGTACGGCGAGGTTCATGGCCGAAATCGCGAAGTCGCAGGGTAACTCCGACATCTACGTCATCGCAGCCCAGCTCGGGATGCGGCATCGCGGATGCTCGGTTCGTCGCGCGCGGGAACGTTTCGCCGGGAATGAGTTCGGTCTCACGCCCGAACAGGGTGGAGCGATCACTCTCACGCATCCCGAGCGATTCGTTTGCCGGGAGCAGCTCCACATGGACCTGCCCGGCGGCGAATTTGACGATCGGGGTTCGGGCGTTCGCTTCGGCCACGCGTCGGTCTTGGACTTCTACGGCGACTGGGTCAGGTTCGGCATGGCTTCGGTCGGCGTTGTGAGCGATCAGTATGGTTCGGCGTCGGCGTTTCTCCCGTAGTAGTGATTCTCGTTCCTCGATTTCTTGAGTCTTTTGATTTCTTGTTATTGACTCTTGAATTCGCGGCAAAAATCACAACGGGGCTTTCCACAGAAAATCGTGGACAGCCCCGTTCCCACGTCTGGGCAGAAATTTAAAATTTGATATAATACCAATGAGTCTACTCAAAATGAAATTCAGAAACTTTCTCTTTGACTTTAGATTTAAGAAGAGGATACTTGGACAGCTCCGGGTCTTCGGAAATTAATCTAGTCGCTTCTGTCCGGGCAGCTTCCACCATTTTTATATTTTTTATCGCTTCCATCCCAAGGTCGGTGATACCCCACTGCTTGGTGCCACTGAGTTCTCCTGCGCCACGCAGAGTCAGGTCTAATTCTGCCAGCTCAAAACCGTTTTTTGCGGTTTTGAGCGCTTTTAGTCGCTCTAGAGTTTTTCCTCGCCCGCCCGAAGCCTTGGCGGAGGAGGGGTACTTTGCCTCCGCGAAAATATAGCAATACGCCTGATGCGTGCTCCGGAGCACTCGCCCGCGGAGTTGATGCAATTGCGCGAGACCGAAGCGCTCCGCGCCCTCGATGATGATGACGGTCGCATTTTCGACGTTCACACCTACTTCCACTACTGAAGTCGCGCAGAGAATATTTATTTTGCTTTGCGTAAAATCCTGCATCACTTTTT
>MFVH01000020.1:6669-6934 GCA_001786015.1 Candidatus Nomurabacteria bacterium RIFCSPLOWO2_01_FULL_46_18
TATTACCCCCTCCGCTCCTCCCCCTTGGCAAGGGGGAGGCCGAGTAGGGGTCTTCAGCCTCAAAAATTCTCGGGCAAATAACATACGCTTGCCTGCCGCTTTTTAATTCGCTTCTTACTTTCTCATAAGTCTCACCTCTTTTATCCGGCGTGATAATTTCGGTGATTATTTCTTTTCTCCCCGGCGGCATTTCATCCAAGAGCGATAAGTCCAGGTCGCCGTAAATTGTGAGAGCGAGCGTTCGGGGGATGGGGGTGGCGGTCAT
>MFVH01000020.1:6973-10126 GCA_001786015.1 Candidatus Nomurabacteria bacterium RIFCSPLOWO2_01_FULL_46_18
CTTCCGGCGCTGGGCGGTGCCAAATCTATGTTGCTCGTCAATCACAACAAGCGCCAGATTTTTAAACTTCACAGTTTTCTGTATTAAGGCATGGGTGCCGATGAGAATCGGAATTTCGCCGTTCACCACCCATTTTAAAAGCTGGGCGCGGGATATGGTTGTTGCGTCTTTGGGATTTATTTTAGAAGGGAACTTTTTACAACCGCTTCCGGTGATGAGACCAATTTGTACGCCGGTATTTACAAAATACTGGATAAAAGAGTAAAAATGCTGATTAGCTAAAATTTCCGTAGGAGCCATGTAGGCAACTTGCAAGTTACCAAAATTCTGCCCGTTGGGTCTCGTGTTTACGGTGACATATGCAGCTGTGGCGGCCACAGCTGTTTTGCCAGAACCCACATCGCCTTCCAGGAGCCGAGACATGGGGAAGCTTTTATCCATGTCTTCCAGAATTGTCTCGATAGATTTTTTTTGTGAATTTGTGGCTTGGAAGGGGAATCTATCTAGAAATTCTTGCACCTCCCTTTTTTCGGTAGTTACTTTGAAAGATTTATTTTTTCTGTATTCGTGTTTATCATGCTGGCGTTCGAGCTGGATGCAGAAAACTTCTTCGAAGGCGAATCTTTTTCTGGCGCTTTGCGCGTCTTTTTCTTTTTTGGGCTTGTGAATCCAGATAAGGGCGGTTTTTAGAGAGGGGAGAGAATATTTTTTGAGTATGTCTTCCGGAATATAGTCCGAAATTTTATCGAGTGTCTTATCTTTTAGTATTTTCTCTACCGCGTGGTAAAACCACTTGCTGGTTATGCCACGGGTTTCGTGGTAGATGGGAAAGGAGAGACCACCCCCTACCCCCTCCTTGCTAAGGCGGGGAGGAATCCTCTCCCCCTGCGAAGGGGGAGTATGAGGGGGTTTAAAAAGCGAGTCATGCGAATCAATCGGCATGTTGGGGGCGCGTTCAAATTCAGGGTTTGCTAAATAGGTTCCGCGCTTACCGCCAGTAACCTTGCCGGTCAACTTTACGCTCTCGCCCTCACGGAGCATTTTTGCCAGATACGCCTGGTTGTACCAAATGATTTTGATTTTGCCGGAGAGGTCTTCGATCTGGCCTTCAGCCATAGGAATTTTAGAGCGCCAAGCTTTTTTGGTTTTCAGTTTCGAGACTTTGCCGTAAACGGTCGCCACCTCGCCGGGAACTAATTCGGCGATTTTTTTAACAGTGCTAATGTCCGAATACCGCACCGGGAAGTGAAAAAGCAAATCATGCACCGTGAAAAGTTTTAAACGATTTAGCGCCTTTTTTTGATTGACATCAATCCGAAATTTTTCCTCGAGTCGGTCGGAGAGTTCCATAGTTATTTTTCCAGTTTACAAATTCTGTATCTTTTAGGCATACCCTCGACATATTGTATAGAAAAAGAAAAATTAGTATTTCTTGCCATCTCCCGGATTTCTTTTTCCGTATAGTGCCCGACGTATCCGCGGATATTTGTAATTTTTTCGAGGAAATTCCAAAAGCTTTTCTGAAAGTCATTTTTTGCGACGATATCTACGATGAAGAGAGTCCCGCCCGGACGCAATAATTGCCTCATATTTATGAGCGCTTCTTCTTTTTTATGAAAATGATGGAAGGACATCATGATCGTAATTACATCAAAGGAGTTTTCCGGGAAGGGCTGGCTTTCTCCAGCCGACTCCAAGATAGTTGCACGGCCGGCCAGTTTCTCCTCAGCGTGCCTAACCATCCCAGGAGCGATATCAGTACCGGAAAGTTTTATGTTCGGTGCAAGATTCGAGAGATAGAATAAAAAATCCCCTGGGCCGCAGGCAATATCGAGGACATCTTTTGGGTTTTTTGCCAAAATCTGCCCGGCGACAACTTCGTGCATCTTTGAGAAATGCTTGCCAGCGTATTTTCTGTAGAGCCAGGCTCCGAGACCTTTGGACCAGAAACGTTTTGTCTTTTCTGCGTTCTCCATAAACCTTTCATTATTGTAGCAAAAAATAATGGAAAAATATGAAAAATATGATAGAGTGACGGTAGATTTGGAGCCGTGTCTGAGTGGTCTAAGGTACCTCTTTGCTAAAGAGGTGAGGGATTTAAACCCCTCCGCTGGTTCGAATCCAGCCGGCTCCGCTTTCACCACGACGTAGCTTTAGCGAAGTCGGGCTTCGCCAAATCTACATCTTGGTTTCAGCGTGACAAAGTCCGCCAATGCAAATGGAGATGCTATAATATTTTTATGTATTATGTATATAGTCTGAAATGCAAAGATGGTTTTTATGTAGGTTGTACAGATAATTTGAAGGATAGATTAGGTAGACATCAAAAAGGAAATGTGCCGGCTACAGCAAATCGTTTACCCACAGAATTAGACTTTTATTTTGCAATTAAAAATAAATACAAAGCCTTTGAATTTGAAAAGTACTTAAAATCCGGCTCGGGTAGAGCATTTATTAAAAAGCATTTAACTTAATATCGGTATGACCTGAGTGTCTTAGAAAATAAAAAATAAAATTATTATGGACATATTACAAATCATTATTTATACAGTCATAAGTACAGGTGTACTAACTGCTTTTATTAGTTATAATTTTGATAAAAAAATAAAAACCCACGAATTAAAATTGCAAAAATATTTTGAACTTATAGGAGAAATATCCAAACTTTTAGAAAACAACCCCAATTACGATGCCCTGCGTCGCATATTAAACGATGCGCTCTTTTTTTCTTCAGACAATGTGTGTCGAGAAATACTCAAGTTTAATAAAATGTTTACAAAAAAGAGAGAAGAAGCTAAAGGCACAAATTTTCAAATGAGTGAAGATGATATAAAACCTCTGATTAAAGCTATACGTAAAGATTTGAATCTAAAATCGAAATCAATTGACAAAGAGGGGCTACGATTTTTTCAAAAACCCTAATAAAAATACTTTCATTGGTGAAAAACTAGACTCCTGACCTGAGTGCCTCACCAAGCTCTAGAGAAAAGTGTTAGAATATCCTTACAAGGGTTAAACCCACAGGTACTTAACCCGACTGTCCCGCCTTCGGCGTGAATAGCAAGAACGGTTCTTGCTACGGGGTTTCGCTTTTATGGTAAAATTAAGTACATATTCGAATATGTATTCGAATACAAACAAATGCCGGACAAA
>MFVH01000021.1:0-5485 GCA_001786015.1 Candidatus Nomurabacteria bacterium RIFCSPLOWO2_01_FULL_46_18
GTAGTGTTTGCCCGTTTATCTAAACGGGAGAAGCAAGTAGATGGCTACAAAGCTATATGTAGGGGGTCTCCCTTACAGCACGCAGGAAGACGCTCTAAGAGAGCTCTTCTCCAAGGCTGGCAACGTTACGTCAGCTGCGGTTATCATGGACAGAATGTCCGGTCGTTCAAAAGGTTTCGGCTTCGTTGAAATGTCAACGGACGAGGAGGCGCAAAACGCCGTCTCGATGTTCAACGGCCAAGACTTCGAGGGTCGCAAGCTCACCGTAAATGAAGCTCGCCCGATGACTCCAAGAACTGGAGGCGCAGGCGACGGCGGATACGGCGGAGGTAATCGCGGCGGACGAAGAGAGTACTAAAAATATTCTTGAAACAACCCCGACGTACGTCGGGGTTGTTTGCGTCTATACCCCCTTTTTTGTTATAGTTTTTCTAGTTATTATTTTTATTAGCGAGCGTAGTTCAGTGGTAGAACGCTGTCCTGATAAGACAGAGGTCGAAGGTCCGATTCCTTCCGCTCGCACCCATGATTGAAGAAAAAAAGGAATCAAAATCAAATTGGGTGGTGGGGTTCGAAATTTTCAGCCGGGTTTCCGCCTGGGTGATCGGGCCGATCATCGTTGCCCTCATTTTTGGGAAAACGCTTGATCTGTATTTTGGCACCGCGCCCTGGATTTTCCTTACCCTCACCGTGCTTTCTTTTTTTATTTCTATAATCGGCATTTGGAGAATTCTAGTGAAATACATTAAAAATCTTGAGCGTGAATTAAAAGAAAAGAAAAATGACACAGGAGAGCACACAAATTAGTCACGAAGCGACTCTATACGCCGAGCCGGTTGCGCACTTAGGTCCGCTTTCGATTACCAACGCTCTTATCACCAGCTGGGTGGCGGTTTTCGTTATCGTTTTATTTGTTTTTATTTTAAGAAAAAGTTTGCGAGAAATTCCAAAGGGTATCCAGAATTTTTTTGAAGCGATTCTCGAGGGGGCGCTCTCGCTCTGCGATCAAGTTACCGGCAGTCGTAAGATTTCCAACGCCGTTTTTCCGCTTACTTTCTCCGTTTTTCTTTTTATCTTAGTAAACAATTGGCTCGGGCTTCTCCCGCTTGGGGGATTCGGGGTTATCGAACAATCCAGAGAGGGTCTTTCTTTTGTGCCGTTTCTTCGGAGCGGAACTGCCGACATCAACACCACTCTGGGCCTTTCCTTGATGTCGGTCATCGGCGCGAACCTCTTCGGCATTTTTTCCATCGGCGTTTGGAGAGCCTTTAATAAGTTCATTAATTTAAAGGCCCTCGGGCAGATTTTTACCAAAGTCAGGCATGACCCAGCAATCTTGGTGGTGGCGCCGGTGACCTTTTTTGTCGGGATTTTGGAAATCATCGGCGAGTTTGCCAAGGTTGCTTCGCTCTCTTTCCGACTTTTCGGGAACATTTTTGCCGGCGAAGTACTCTTAATCGCGATGAGCGCCATTTTGCCGTATCTTCTGCCGGTGCCGTTTTTGTTTTTGGAGATTTTTGTCGGCTTGATTCAGGCGCTTATTTTTGCTATTCTTACTCTTGTATACTTTACAATTGCTGCCACTCATCATGAAGAAGAGCATGGGTAAGGTAGGTCATTATTATTAGAGTTAACTCAAGAAAAATCAAATAGGAAATTTATTTTTCTTTCGTTTTTTATGGAAGATATTGCAAAAGCTATCGCTATCGGCCTCGGGGCTGTCGGCCCGGGCATCGGTATCGGCATGATCGGCGCCAAGGCGATGGAAGCGATCGGACGCAATCCGGAAGCCGCCGGTAAAGTGCTGGTGCCAATGTTGATTGCCAGCGCCTTTGCCGAAGCGATCGCCATTTACGCGTTGGTTATTGCTTTTTCGATTTAAATGGAGTCAATCGTATCTACATTTCACATTGACTGGAAAATAATTTTAGCCCAAATGGTAAATTTCGGAGTCGTTTTTTTGATTTTTTATTTATTTGCTTTCAAACCACTTTCCCAATTGATGAGAGATCGGAGTCGAAAAATTGAAAAAGGGGTAAAGGACGCCAAATTAAACGCGGAGACGCTAGAGAAAACCAAGGCAAAATACGAAGAAGCGCTGACTCAAGCTCGCCGGGAGGCGCAGGCGATTTTCGAGGCCGGGAAGAAAGAAGCTGATTCGAAAAAAACTCTAATGTTCGAAGCGGCGCAGAAAGAAGCGGAGAAGATAGTGGAGAGTACCCGGGAGAAGCTGAAAGAAGAAAAAGAAAAAATGGTCGCGGAGGCAAGGCAAGAAATCGTGGCCCTGACTCTACAAACAACGGAGAAACTTTTGAATAAGAAACCGGATCATTCGTATTATGACGAGAAAACAATAAAAGAATTGGCCGGCATTTAAAATTATGAAAATTTATGGCGAAAATATCTAATCAGGACATCGCGAAGAGTATATATCGGACGCTTAAAGATAAAACCGGAAGCGCCTATTCTTTGGCTTTAAAAAATATTGTGAATTTTCTCGCTCGACGACGGCTTTTTTCGCAAGCGCCGGACATTTTAAAAAAATTAGAGAAAATCATTGACGAGGAGAATAACGCGATTCGGGTAAAAATTTCAAGCGTCAAACCGCTCGGTACGCATCTGAAGCACGATTTAATTAAGGCGTTGGAGCGTCGTTATCAAGCCAAAGAGATTATCTTTACCGAAAATATCGATGAAAAGTTAATTAGCGGGCTAAAATTCGAGGTTGGCGACGAAATCGTTGATCTCTCGATAAAAAATAAAATTAAAAAATTAGCAGAGCATTTACAATAAGCGGATAAACATGGCAAGCCACATTGTCGAAAACCTAAAAAGAGAAATAGAAAATTTTAAAGCCGACATCAAAGCGGAAAAAGTCGGCAAGGTGGTTGAAGTTTTCGATGGCATCGCCAAAGTCTCCGGTCTCTCCGAAGTTAAATCTCAAGAGATGTTGAAGTTCGAGGGTGGAGAGGCCGGCGTGGCGTTCAACCTGGAGGAAGACACCGTCGGGGTTATTGTTCTCGACGATTTTTCTAAAATTAACGAAGGCGACACGGTGACCGCGACCGGGAAAATTCTCGAAGTCCCGGTGGGCTCGACGCTTCTGGGGCGCGCCGTAAATGCGCTGGGGGTCGCGATTGACGGCGCGAGCCCGATAAAAACTGATATGGCCTATCCCATCGAAAAAATCGCCCCCGGCGTGATTACCCGATTAAGCGTTTCCGAACCGGTTGCGACCGGTATTAAAGTAATCGACGCGACCATCCCGATTGGCCGGGGCCAACGCGAACTTATTATCGGCGACCGGCAGACGGGCAAAACCGCCATTGCCGTGGACACGATTTTAAACCAAAAAGGACAGGATATGATTTGCGTTTATGTTTCAATCAGCCAGAAAGATTCCAAGTTGCGAAAAATTCAAGCGCGGCTCGAGGCCGGCGGAGCGATGGAGTATACCGTGATCGTTTCGGCTGGCGCCTCCGAACCGGCGCCGCTTTCTTACCTCGTTCCTTACACCGGAGTGGCGATCGCCGAATATTTTATGGATCAAGGTAAGGACGTTTTGATCATTTATGACGATCTTTCCAAGCACGCTATAGCTTATCGCGAAATATCCCTTCTCTTGCGCCGTCCGCCCGGACGCGAAGCCTATCCGGGAGATGTTTTCTATCTGCACTCCCGCCTCTTAGAACGCGCCTGTCGAAGGAGCAAGGATTATGGCGGGGGATCGATCACGGCGCTTCCGATCATCGAAACTCAAGCCGGAGACATTTCCGCTTACATTCCGACTAATGTGATTTCGATCACCGACGGGCAGATTTTTTTAGAAACCGATCTTTTTTATAAAGGCATTCGCCCGGCGGTGAATGTCGGCCTTTCCGTATCGCGTGTCGGCGGAGCGGCGCAAATTAAAGCGATGAAAAAAGTGGCGGGAACTTTGAAGCTCGATCTCGCCCAATATCGCGAGCTTGAAGCTTTTACCCAATTCGGTTCGGATCTCGATGATGCCACCAAGAAACAATTAGAGCGAGGGAAGCGAGCGGTGGAAGTTTTAAAGCAAACGCAATACTCGCCAGTCTCTCTGGAAAATCAGGTTGTTGTCCTTTATGCGCTAACCCAGGGTTATATGGATGATGTCGCGATCGAGAAAATAAAAGAGTTTGAAGAGAAATTCGCCGAATATGCTGACCGAAACGCCAAAAAATTCTTGACGCAAATTCGAGAAAATAAAATGTGGGAAGAGAGCGGGGAAGCAGAACTTAAAAAAGCAATTCAAGATTTTAAAACATCATGGCCGGCACAAAAGAAGTAAAAAGAAGAATCAAGAGCGTCACGAGCACCCAAAAGATCACTAAGGCGATGGAATTAGTGGCAGCTTCAAAGATGAAGAGAGCGGTAGCGAGCACTCTCGCCTCTCGTCTCTACGCGGAATATTCTTGGGAGGTTTTAACCTCAATCAACAAAAACATTGAAGAGATTACCCACCCGCTTTTTGTTGAGCGAGAAGTAAAGAATATTTTATTGGTTCTTATCACTTCCAACCGCGGACTTTGCGGCTCTTATAACGTGCAGATAATTAAAAAAGCTCTCGGGCTTCTCAAGGATCAAGGAGCGAATCTGGACGTGATAACGATAGGCCGGAAAGGCGATTTGGCGATGCGCCGTCTTGGGAAAAAGGTGCTTGCGAGTTTCTTTGAATTGCCCGATCGTATCGCGATTTCTGACGTTGTTCCAATTTCAAAATTATTGATCGATGAGTATAGTCTCGGTCGATATGACAGGATTTTAATCGCTTATACTGACTTTATTTCGTCGCTCCGGCAGGTGTCGAATTTAAAACAGCTTCTTCCGGTTTCCCGCGCAGACTTGAAGGAGTTAATCGATAGCCACTTGGAAGCCGGACTTCCAGATGGAAGTCCGACTTCCAAATCTCGCAAGATCAATTATTTAGTTGAGGGCGATAAAGAAAAATTGATCGGCTCGTTGGCGGATAAATTAACTCGGATGCAAATTTACCAAATGTTACTTGAATCGAACGCGAGCGAGCAATCAGCGAGAATGGTCGCGATGAAAAATGCGAGCGATGCCTCGAAAGATATGATCGATGACCTCTCGCTTGTCTTCAATAAAGCGCGGCAGGCGAATATTACCCGCGAAATATCGGAAATAAGTGCCGGGATGGCAAGTGTAAGCTGAAAGTTGTAAAGTTGAAAGCAAATGAATAAAGGAAAAATCAAAAGAATAATCGGGGCGGTGGTGGATGTCGATTTCGGGGAGAATCTGCCGGATATTTATTCTGCATTGGAAGTGATGAATGGCGGCAAAAAACTTGTTCTTGAAGTTGAACAACACCTGGGCGGCGGAATTGTTCGAACAGTGGCGATGGATTCGACCGACGGATTGGCGCGCGGTTTGGAAGTATTCGACTCCGGCCAACCGATTTCAGTGCCGGTGGGAAGCGCGACCCTTGGCAGGTTGTTCAATG
>MFVH01000021.1:5506-11323 GCA_001786015.1 Candidatus Nomurabacteria bacterium RIFCSPLOWO2_01_FULL_46_18
GGGAGAGAGAAAATTGCGACTAAAGAGAAATTGCCGATCCATCGCAAGGCTCCGGAATTTGTCAGTCAATCGACTAAAACTGAAATCCTGGAAACGGGCATCAAGGTCATTGATCTCATTTGTCCGGTTTTAAAAGGAGGCAAGGTAGGTCTTTTCGGTGGAGCCGGGGTGGGGAAAACGGTAGTTATCCAGGAGTTGATCCACAACATTGCTTCGAAGCACGGTGGCTACTCGGTTTTCGCCGGAGTTGGAGAACGCACTCGCGAAGGGAACGATCTTTATCATGAAATGAAGCAATCGGGAGTAATCGACAAAGTGGCAATGGTCTTCGGCCAGATGAACGAACCGCCCGGGGCGCGCCTGCGAGTTGGACTCTCCGGCCTCACTATGGCGGAATATTTCCGTGACCAGGAAGGGAAAGATGTGCTTCTTTTTATCGACAATATTTTTCGCTTTACCCAAGCCGGATCCGAAGTTTCGGCGCTTCTCGGCCGTATCCCTTCGGCCGTCGGCTATCAACCCACCCTCTCGACCGAAATGGGAATTTTACAAGAGCGCATCACTTCGACCGACAAAGGTTCGGTGACTTCGGTGCAAGCGGTTTATGTGCCGGCTGATGATTTGACCGACCCCGCGCCGGCAACAACCTTTGCTCACCTTGATTCGACGGTAGTTTTAAATCGGTCGCTTACCGAAATTGGAATTTATCCGGCGGTTGATCCGCTCGATTCGTCTTCGACCATACTTGACCCGAATATTGTCGGCAAAGAGCATTATGAAACTGCTCGTGAAGTTCAAAGGGTATTACAACGCTATAAAGACTTGCAGGACATTATTGCGATTTTGGGGATGGAAGAGCTCTCCGAAGCCGACAAAGAACTGGTGGCTCGAGCCCGCAAACTACAAAAATTCCTTTCCCAGCCGTTTTTTGTCGCTGAGCAATTTACCGGTGCCAAGGGTCAGTATGTACCGCTCAAAGAGACGGTGCGATCGTTTAAAGAAATTTTGGAAGGCAAGCACGACGGCAAATCGGAAAATGAATTTTATATGAAAGGCGCATTATGACAAAACAGCTTAAGTTAAAAATTGTTACTCCGGAGCGTTTGATTCTCGAAGAGATGGTGGATCAAGTGACACTTCCCACGACCGAAGGGGAGATTACGATCTTACCTGATCATATTCCCTTGATTACCGGGCTTGCGTCCGGAGATGTGATTGCAAAAACGAAAGGAGAGGACGTGCCGATGGCGGTGGCGGGAGGGTTCATTGAAATTCATAATGTTTCTTTTCAGAACGATGATAAAGTTACGGAAGTCGCGGTTCTCGCGGACTTTGCCGAACATGTAAGTGAGCTTTCCGACGAGAAGATTGTTCAAGCCAAAGCACGATCCGAAGAATTAAAAAAACAAATGGAGAACAAAGAACTTGTCGATTTCGAGCACTTTGCCGCCGAATTGGAGCGATCGCTGACTCGGGTTAAAATCGCCGACAAGTGGCGAACCAAAAAATACAGAAAATGATATCAAAATTGTATATAGTGGCGACGCCGATCGGAAACTTGGGTGATGTTACTCTCCGAGCAATTGAAACATTAAAGAATGTGGATTTAATTTTATGCGAAGACACTCGGCAAACGAAAAAACTTTTAGATAAGTATGGAATAAAAAAAGAACTTTTAAGCTATCACTCTCATAGTAAGTTATCTAAAGTCGAAAAAATTTTTGAACTCTTAGAAGAGGGTAAAGATTTAGCGTTAGTTTCAGATGCCGGAACGCCTGGGATATCTGATCCGGGAACAGTCTTGGTTTCAAAGGTTATATCAAGGGTTAGCCTTGATGTAAAAGTTATTCCTATACCCGGCCCGACAGCGTTAATTGCCGCGCTTTCCGCTTCCGGATTGCCCACTCATGAGTTTACGTACTTGGGATTTTTGCCGCACAAGAAAGGGAGAGAGAAAATATTTAAAGAAATTACGAGCGCGAAACGAACGATTGTTTTCTACGAATCTCCGCATCGAATTTTAAAAACACTGGAATCCTTGCAAAAATTCGTTCCGGATAAAAAAGTCTGTCTGGCGCGAGAGCTCACGAAAATTTATGAGGAATTCAAAACCGGCACCGCCGCAGAGCTTTTGGAATATCTAAAACAAAATCCGGAAAAGCAAAGAGGGGAGTTTGTGGTGATAGTTGCTTAAAGTATAGAATTTCAGCATATGCTGAAATCTTATACCGGCAAAAAGTTTTTAATACATTACAAATTTTTATGTTTCAAACAAGTTGAGATTGACCACTCGAAGTCACCTTTCTTTGCCAGATAATTCATCCGGTCCAGCGCCCAGAGGCAGTCGTCGAGATTGCGGTCGAGTACTTCATATAATTGCTTTGCTTCGTATGCCAGTTTCGGATAGCTCCTTTCTTTTTTCTTAAAAAATCTTTTCGACTTTTTATCCCAACCGCGGAGTTCGTAATAAATGTTCACGATTTCATGGATCGGATTGACCGCTTTTTTGTGTTTTTTTAGGTTTTCTAAGTATCCAGTAAAAGGGTTTTCGAGTTTTTTAGCCATATTTTAATTTTAGCACGGCTGTGATATATTGCTTAATATGAGCATTTTTACCAGAAAATTGGGCATTGACTTGGGAACGGCCAACACTCTGGTTTTTCTTCCGGGCAAGGGTATTGTCTTAAACGAGCCCTCGGTCGTCGCGGTTTCCGAACAAGACAACAAAATTCTGGCGATCGGCGCGGAAGCCAAAAATATGATCGGAAAAACTCCGGACTCGATTATTACCTACACCCCGATGAAGGATGGCGTGATCGCCGATTATCGGGTGACCGAAGCGATGCTTCGTTATTTTATCAACAAAGCCCTCCGGCCTTTTAATTTCTTTAAACCGGATGTGATGATTTCCGTTCCCGCCGGAGTGACTTCGACCGAACGTCGAGCCGTCGTTGAGGCCGCCATCCGCGCCGGAGCGAAGAATGCTTACGTGGTCAAAGAGCCGATCCTAGCCGCGATCGGTGCCGGCATTCCGATCCATGAATCGAGGGGATACATGGTGGTGGATATTGGTGGTGGCACTACCGATGTGGCGGTTATCTCGCTGGGCGGAATTGTTTCTTCAACTTCGGTCAAATGGGCTGGCAATAAAATCGATCAGGCGATCGCGGAGCATATCAAGAAGACTTTCAATCTGGCGATTGGCGATCGGACCGCCGAGGAAGTAAAAATAAAAATTGGCGCGGCGGTGCCGTTGGAAGAAGAGCTTCTAGTGACGATCAAGGGCCGGGACTACATTCAGGGGTTGCCCCGCTCGGCGCAAGTCGGGACCAATGAAATAGTCAAAGCGATCGATACGGAACTGAAGCAGATCGTCAAAGCGATCAAAGATGTTTTAGCAGAGACTCCGCCGGAACTCGCTTCGGACATTATTGACTATGGCATTATCATGACCGGAGGGTCGTCGCTCCTTCGAAATTTCACCGATTTAGTTTATCGCAAAACAGGAGTCAAGGCGACGCTGGCCGAGGATCCGCTTTTCTGTGTGGCCAAGGGCACCGGCATCGCGCTCGAGCACCTGGATGTTTACAAAAAAACCGTGCTAAGCAAAAAATGAGCATCAGAGAACATTTTAAAATAAATAATCCGCATCACGCGTATTTAATCGAGGGGAAACGTGAAGAAGTTTTTCCAGAAATAGTGAGTGTTGTAGAAAGTTGGGGAGTGAAGATTTCCGATAATCCAGATTTTTGCCATATCTCCACCGATACTTTTAAGATCGAAGACGCGCGCAATTTAAAGTCTCTTACTTCGGAGAGGGGGATTACAAAATCAAAAAAAATTTTTGTGATATCGGCGAACAATTTTCTTTTAGAAGCCCAGAACGCGATGCTTAAAGTATTTGAAGAGCCAGCGGGTGATGTTCTGTTTTTTATAATTACTCCGGATATCGCCGCGCTGCTTAAAACTTTAGTGTCTCGATTCTATCTCATTAAAACAAACAAAGAAGATATGGGGAATGAAGCGGAGAAATTTATTGCGTTGCCCGTGAACAAAAGAATAGATTTTATCAAAAAATTGATAAACGAAACCGAAGATAATTTAAATTCTACCCGATCCAAATCTTTGAAATTTTTAAACGCCCTGGAAACAACCCTACACCAAAAAAAAGTATCAAGGGTAACCCTTGATACTTTTGAGCAAATTTTTAAGGCTCGGGAATATCTGCGTCAACCGGGTTCTTCCGCCAAGAATTTACTCGAGTCTGTCGCCCTTATGTTATAATTACTGAATGCAATATAATTTTTCAAATTTTAAAGCTGAACTTAAAAAAATCGAGGGATTTTTGGGTAAAGAATATATGGGGCTTAATGTCGGCAGAGCATCGCCATCTGTGCTTGATGGAGTGACGGTTGAATCTTACGGCGCGCGCGCGCCGCTTAAAAATGTCGCTTCGATTACGACCGAAGACCCGAAGACCCTACGGATTTCGCCTTGGGATAAAAATCAAATCAAAGAAGTCGAAAAAGCGATTGCTTCTTCAAATTTAGGTCTCTCGGTTTCTGTCGATGAAGTTGGCATCCGAGTTATTTTTCCGCAATTAACCACCGAAACCAGAGCTAAACTGACAAGAGTGCTCAAAGAAAAACTTGAAGAGGCGCGAATCACCGTCCGTCGTGAGCGGGAGCGAATTTGGGAAGACGTGCAGAAAAAGGAAAAAGAAGGAAAAATAACCGAAGATGAAAAATTCCGCGCCAAAGACGACTTGCAAAAAATCATCGATGAGGTGAACAAAAATTTGGAAGCTATTTTTTCCAGGAAAGAAAAGGAAGTAATGGGTTGATATGAGCATTTTAATTTTTTTTGTAATATTGTTCGTGTTGATAATCGTTCATGAGTTTGGACATTTTTTTAGCGCCAAGCGTTTTGGCATTCGAGTTGATGAATTCGGCTTCGGCTTTCCGCCGAAATTATTCAAAATAAAAAAAGGGGAAACGGAATATTCCTTCAACGCGTTACCGTTCGGAGGATTTGTAAAGATTTATGGTGAAGATCCAAATGAAGAAAATACTAGTGGACCAGATAAAGACAGAAGTTTGGTGAATAAACCCAAATGGAAACAAGCCATCGTGCTTTTTGCCGGTGTTTTTGCTAATTTTCTCTTGGCTTGGTTATTATTTTCAATTTCTTTTATGTCCGGACTTCCGATGTCCGCCGGGAGCGGTATTCAAACCGAATCCTTGAAAGACCTACATCTCTCTGTGGTGGAAATTCTGAAGGATTCTCCCGCGGAAAAAGCGGGGCTTAAAACGGGAGATGGGATTATTTCGGTAAAAACTGTTTCCGACACGCTTACGGAAATCAACCCCGAAACCCTGAAATCATTCGTTAATTCGCATCAAAATGATGAAATTGAGATTGGCTATATCAGAGAGAAGGGCGAGGTACAATACCTAAAAGTAAAACCTACCCTTATCGAAGACACTCCAATGCTCGGCATTGCCATGGATATGGTCGGAATTGCGAAATTGCCGATATTTACGGCTTTTTGGGAAGGGCTTCGTCTAACGCTCTTTGCCATCACAGGCATTGCCAAGGGGCTTTATACGCTCATTAGCGAGGCAATAATGGGAAAGGGTAGTTTTGCTTCGGTTACCGGGCCGGTGGGTCTGGTCAGTATAGTCGGGACGGCTTATAAATTCGGGTTCGCTTATCTCTTGTCTTTTACCGCCCTTATATCGATTAATCTGGCGGTGCTCAATTTACTTCCATTTCCGGCGCTCGACGGCGGCCGGCTTTTCTTCCTCTTGATTGAAA
>MFVH01000022.1:0-4516 GCA_001786015.1 Candidatus Nomurabacteria bacterium RIFCSPLOWO2_01_FULL_46_18
ACTTATCCCGGAGGTGGAGAAGCTTCCAAGGGTATGGCTGTTCGCCATTTAAAAAGTTACGCGAGCTGGGTAAGGATTCATGAGCCCAGCTGAAGACATTCTACGAGGTTAAATAAGAGAAGAAAAATAAACTGACTCATAACGGTGAAGTCCCAATGCTTATCATGTTAAAATGATGGGTAATGGATGATATCGTGGGAAGATTGCAATCAAAATTTTCCTCACATCAGATAGATGTGATTATAGGGTCATTGCTTGGTGATGCTCGGCTTGAATGCCGATCGAAAGGAATACGAGCAAGTTATACCGCTCGGTTCCGAGTGCATCATGGAGAGAAACAGAAAGATTATGTGATCTGGAAATACCAAATGCTCAAAGATTCATAGATGTGGTTACTCCATATGTACCAGAAGTAATGTCTTATAAGATTGTCAATTCCCGTATCGACTTGCTCTCTGCAAAGAGGGCAGAGCCCACGACTTTAGTCGGGGCTAACACGTCAGTTTCAGGATAGGAAAATCTTGAAAAAGGTATAGTCAGTACCATTAGTAATAATGGAATAAAAACGTCAGACCGTTCAGAACACAAGAAATTGTGAATTGGACAGTCTGAATCACTTCGAACACTTTTCGTCTACGAATAGAGAAAGATAGACCAACCAATCACGGCGGTTTCTTGTAGAAATACAAGAGTACAAAGCTGATTAATATCGGTGAAATCCTAACAAGGGCAACACCGAGGGAATTCTAAATTATTTAGAAGCCCGTAGAGACTAAACATCAGGTATCTTCACTCGTAAGAGAAAGATAAAGTTATAGTCCGTTCCTCGCAGTAATGCGAGATAACAAGAAGCGTGAGACAGGTCGGACCCCTATCTACTGCAGGCGTTCGATTCTTGAGGGGATTTGACTCTAGTACGAGAGGACCGAGTTGAACCGACCTCTGGTGTACCTGCTGTCCTGCCAAGGGCACCGCAGGGTAGCTAAGTCGGGCACGGATAAATTCTGAAAGCATCTAAGAATGAAGCCAACCCCAAGATTAGGAATCGTTTGAGAGCCCTAGGAGATGACTAGGTTGATAGGCGCTAGGTGTAAGCATCGTAAGGTGTTGAGCCGAGGCGTACTAATTGCTCGAATCCTATTAGGAAATTTGGAAATCACGACACGAATGTTACGCATTAGATCGAATAATACGAATTATTTGATCTAATTCGCGTAGATTCGACATCTATCCTGCTAAATGAAATCAACAACACGAATTTTACGAATTGTATCGAATGATACGAATCGGCTATTCGACACGGAAGCATGCCCCGTAGGAAAATTAAAATGGTATCGAGTATTGTGTGCTAGTGCTTCGTCGCTGGGGTCACACCCGTTCTCATTCCGAACACGGAAGTTAAGCCCGGTTGAGGCGATGATAGTGGAAACGCGAAAGTAGCTAGGCGCTAGCACAGAGTACTTGACTTATTCATATTCTATATGATAATCTACTCATAGATGGAGCAAGGTTTTCTTGCTACTGATCCGGCATTGGCCGGAGACGCCTGTGAGTAGCGGGCGGGAAAAGTTCTTCACAAGGCAAGGAGAGAGCCATGAGCAGTGGCTTCGAGCTCTACCTCACGCCCAGACAGAAAAACGGTGGTTCGGTCACGGGCTTCGATCTGGAGAAACACCTCCAGCGGTCGATGCGCTTCGACCGCTGTTTCTCACTCGATGACGAAGTGGTCAAGGGTTGGCTCGCCAACCCCGCCACTTACCCAGAGGAGTTCAAGAAGAGGATGGTCTTCCTCTGGAAGTCCAAGTGGACCTCCGGCGACATCACGGACGTTGCATACCTCTACTGGGATGACGGTCGCGTGATCGTGCGCTGGCGCTGGCTCGAGTACGGGTGGGGCGGCCGCAGCCCGGTCCTCCTCGCAAGTTCTTAGCCCTTTGACCTTCTGCCCATTGGTGGGTTCTGGACTTTGATTCTTGGGGCTTGGGTTTCCCCACCCCGACGCAGTACGCGTCGGGGTGGTTTTCATATTTTGAATTTGATGTAATATTAAAGATGGTAGTAGGGGAATAGTCACCGGTGATTACGGTTGCCGGCTCCCGAACCCAGTATCCATGTATCGAGAGTTCTGGCGATTACGGTCTCCAGGAGAGTGGTAGCATGGGGAACTTCGTAAAAAAATGAAGGAACTTGGTGGAGAGTGCTATCGCATTATGATGCGGAAAACTATACAGCCCAGAAGAACGACAACAACCCGGTCCTCCTCGCAAATCTCTTCATTTCTCTTCCGATCATTGGTCGGGAGAGTTTTGGTTAATATATAAAAAAATTAATGAACCAATGGTCTATTCGACGTAAGAGAATCATCCTTTCTATTGTCGTCTTCGTACTGGTCGTGCTAGTCGGGATACCGCTATTTTTCCTTTTCTATCGAGCGCCGGCTTGTTTTGACGGCAGGCAAAATGGCGATGAAACCGGCGTGGACTGTGGCGGCTCTTGTCAACTTCTTTGTCGGGCGGAATCTCTGCCGCTCGTCTCGAAGGGCGATCCGAGAATTTTGGAAGTGGGACACAGTCTCTACGAAGTAGTGGCTGTAGTCGAGAATCCAAACATCTCGGCCGAGGTTCGTCATGCTCGATACACTCTCAAACTTTTTGAAGAAGCATCTGTGACGCCCGTGCGGGTGATAGAGTCGGAAACTTTTGTGCCAAAGAGCGGTGCCTTCGTTGTGTTCGAGGGTCCTATCGACCTCGGAGCTTGGCGGCCCGTGCGAGCCACGCTTGAATGGCAGGCAGACAAGTTTCTCTGGCAGAAAAATACCGAGGCGGCAAAAGAGCTCGTGGCCAGGGACGTACTGCTTACGGGGGAGAATAGCAAGCCGAGGATTGACGCCACTATCGTTAATAACTCGTTGGACCGGGTCGCTAATATCGAACTCTCCGTGCTTGTTTCCGGAGAGGACGGCAATCTAATCGCGGCCTCGAAAACTTTCGTGGAGGGGCTCGTGGGGGGCAGTGCGTCGCCGGTGGTCTTCAGCTGGCCACAACCTTTTAAAATTAAAGAAAGCATCTGCGGTTTCCCCGTTGACGTTGCTCTGGTTATTGATCGCTCGGGCAGCATGGATGATCTAGGTGTAAACCCGCCGCAGCCGCTGACCGATGTCAAGAACACCGCGCTTTATTTCATCAATCGGTTGGGGAGAAACGATCGTTACTCTCTGGTGTCCTTTGCCAATGAGGCCAGCCAGCCGGTCGATATTCCGCTTGGTGCGGATGCGGGGATGATGCAACAGGCCGTTAATAATATCTCCATTGCGACCACCAGTGTGCAGAATACCAATATCGGGGCGGGTATTCTGGCTGCCAGGACGGAATTAAATTCAATCCGCCATCGCAAGGAGGCCGATAAGGCCCTGGTGCTTCTAACCGATGGAGTGCCCACCTTGCCGGTACAAGCCGGGGTAGGAAATTATCCCGAGACTTACGCCCTGGAGTCCGCGCGACTGGCACGGCAGGATGGCATCAGTGTCTATACCATTGGTCTCGGTAAAGACGTGAACATAAATCTTTTGAAAATGCTCGCGACTACAACCACTGAAACCTACTTTGCCCCATCGACCAAAGAGCTTAGTGGCATCTATAACCAGATCGCCACCAAGATCTGCAAGAAAAAGCCAGCCGTGATAGATCTTTACGTGCGTGTATTCCCGGACAAAAGTTTTCTTAAATGATGCAGTTGATAACCAAGTTCAAAGAAAGATTGCATGTCGATTGGTCCCTGTTTGTACCAGCCATGTTGTTGTCTCTGGCCGGACTGGTAACCATGAATTCATTTTCTGGCGAGAATTATTTTTTCTCGCGTCAGAGCATTTGGTTACTAGTGTCAGTCTTAATATTTTTTGCCGCTACCACGATTGACTGGCGATTTTTGAGAAGAACAAAGATTCTGGTGCCCGTTTTTGTTATCACTTTAGTAGTTCTCGCAATCTTACTTTCCGCGGGGCAGGTGACGAGAGGGGCGCAGAGTTGGTTCCAGTTCGGTGCTTTCACGTTTCAACCATCTGACCCGGCAAAATTAGTGATTATCCTAATGCTTGCCAAATACCTTTCCCGCAGACATATTGAAATAAAAAATCTGCGGCACATTTTGGTTTCCGGCGCCTATGCCCTCTTGGTTTGTTTGTTGGTTTTTTTACAACCGGATTTTGGCGGGGCCTTAGTGATTCTGGGAATTTGGGCAGGCATGGTGCTTGTCTCCGGTATTTCTAAAAAACATCTTGCCTTCGTGGCGATTTTGGGAATAGCTGCCTCGGCTATTCTGTGGATGTTCGTTTTTGCTCCGTATCAGAAAGCTCGCATCGTTTCTTTTATCCATCCGCTCGCGGATGTTCGGGGCGCTGGCTACAATGCCTACCAATCAACTATCGCTATTGGTTCCGGCGAGATTTTTGGCAAGGGAATCGGCCAAGGCAGCCAATCGAAACTGCAATTTCTACCGGAATATGAGACTGACTTTATTT
>MFVH01000022.1:4526-10196 GCA_001786015.1 Candidatus Nomurabacteria bacterium RIFCSPLOWO2_01_FULL_46_18
TCGGCCAAGGCAGCCAATCGAAACTGCAATTTCTACCGGAATATGAGACTGACTTTATTTTCGCCGCTTTTGCCGAGGAGTGGGGATTTGCCGGAGCAGTCATGCTCCTGGGGCTCTGTCTTGCCATGCTGATAAGAATTACGGACAATGCCAAACTGGCTGCCACGAACTTCGAAACTTTTTTCGGTCTGGGCGTCGTGGTGTGGTTTGCTGTTCATATCGCTGTCAACGCCGGCATGAATATGGGGATTTTGCCCGTGACGGGCATCACCTTCCCGTTCATGAGTTACGGTGGTTCGCATCTGGTAACCGAGTGGCTCGCCCTCGGTATCATCTCAAGCATGACTCGCCACTCCCAAGGGCCGAGGTTGTAAATAAGAGTTTAGCAAGAACCGTTCTTGCTACTTCAAGTAGAGTTGAAAAGTTTGTTTTACCATCTTCTCGAATGAGAAGTTTTCTTGGATAGAATGTTTTAAATTAATTCCGAGACGTTTCCGCAGTTCCGCATCTTCTGACAATAAAATAAGACTTGAAAAAAGCGCCTCGGAGTCTTCTGTAGGAATTAAAATACCACTAATGCCACTCTCTATTATTTCCGGAATACCACCAACATTGGTAGCTATCACCGGTAGTCCCGCAAGTCCGGCTTCAAGAAGAGCGTAGGGCATGGCTTCGGAGCGAGAAGGCATACAGAAAATATCAAAGCCTGAAAGAGATGAACGGGCGTTATCTACAAAACCTTTGAAAACGACCGAATCAGAAATGCCTAGGTTTGTAGCCATATTTTGAAGATTTTTCCTCTCCCCTCCTTCATTAAAGATCATAAGTACTGCCTTGTGTTTTTTTACAAATTTGTTCCACGCTAGAAGTAAAATATCTAAACCCTTGACTCTGTGAAGTTCTGAAGTTGTCCCAACTGTAAATGAATTATCAGTTCGTGGGGCGAGGTTAAATTCTCGTATCCCATTGTTAATTACGATCAATTTATTTTTTATGAAAGGCCACCCTTCCACATCTCTTCTTGTTTTTTCTGACACGCAGATAGTTTTATGAGAAAAGAGAATAGTTAGCCAAGCAAACAATTTGATAATAACTTTCTCGTAGCATGGTCTCGGCTCATTAAAAGCCCAACCATGAGTGGTAAAAATAATCTTTCTCGTACCAGAGAGTCTTCCCGCAAGTCCTCCAAGACCACCCATTTTGGAACTATTGATGTGGAAGACATCCGGTCTTTCTTCTCTCAAGACTTTCAATATACGAGAGAAAGAGGAAAACTCTTTTGCGATAGAAATATCTCGTTCTAGTTCGTTGAGAGTAATTACTTTTATTTTTTCTCTTGTCAGATTCTCCACCAAAGCACCCTGACCACCCGAGAGTACCACTACATCATGTCCCATCTTCTTGGTTTCAGTCGCCAGCTCAAATACATAGCGTTGTGCGCCTCCAAAATTTGATTTGGTAATGCCATAGAAAATCTTCATATGATATGGCCATTATAAAGGTTTTATTGTATAATGCACGCTTATGAGTTTGCTCAATCGGAAGGAGTTCTTAATATTGCTCTTGGGCGATCTATGCTTTTTTGCGGTGGCGCTTTGGCTGTCGCTCGTGATCCGGGGACTGGAGATACCGTCCGCGTACTTCCTTCAGGCGCACCTACTGCCCTTCGGCCTGCTTTTTGTCCTGTGGATACTCGTGTTTTATATAGCGGGCCTATATGAGAGACACACGGTAGTGCTTCAGTCGAAACTGCCGAGTCTGATCGCCAATACCCAGCTGGTGAATTCAGCTTTGGCGACAGCTTTCTTCTACCTCATTCCTTTTCTGGGTATTACCCCCAAAACCACTCTATTCATATACCTGCTAGTGTCTTTCGTGCTTATCCTGTTCTGGAGGGTTTATGGCTACCATTTTGTTACCGGCCGCGGGCGTCCGAATAACGCCATTTTAATCGGTTCCGGGAGCGAGATGAAAGAGTTGCTCGAGGAGATCAATAATAATCCGATTTACAATCTCAAATTCGTTTCGTCCGTGGATCTGAGTCGCGCCGACGAAAAAGGTTTCTGGGACGAGGTACTCTCGCATGTCTATGCCGAGGACGTGTCTATCATGGTCATCGATCTTGCCCACAAAAATGTCGAGCCGATTTTGCCTCATCTCTATAATCTCATTTTCTCCAAAATAAGTTTCATTGATATGCACAAAATTTATGAGGATATATTCAACAGAGTGCCTCTGTCGCTCCTGAAGTACGATTGGTTTCTCGAAAACATCTCAACTCAACCGCGCGGGGGGTATGATATCTTGAAGCGTCTGATGGATATCGTCATATCCATCCCACTGCTTGTGGTTCCGATCATTACTTTCCCGTTCGTTTTGTTGGCTGTCAAATTGGAAGATGGCGGTCCCATTTTCACCTCCCAGAATCGTATCGGGCGGAATAATCACCCGATCCGTATCTTAAAATTTCGAACGATGCTTTTTAATGATAACGGCGATTGGCGTAATAAGGGCATGGTTAATAAGGTCACTAAGGTGGGTAATTTCTTGCGCAAAACCCGGCTCGATGAGTTCCCACAATTATGGAATGTCCTCTTGAGCGATATCTCGCTCATCGGTCCGCGGCCTGAATTCCCGGAGGCGGTCAAGCATTATACTGACGAGATTCCGTATTACGGCATCCGCCATCTCATCAAACCGGGGCTCTCCGGCTGGGCACAGATTTACCAGGAGCGCCATCCGCATCATGGTCTTGATGCTCTTGAGACTGCCAATAAGCTTTCTTACGATCTCTATTACATCAAAAATCGCTCGTTTCTTCTTGACGTCAAGATTGCCCTCAGAACCATGGAAACCCTCACCTCTATTGCTGGTCGCTAAATTTGCCGTATAATGGCGCTTTATGAGGTCGCGAAAACATATTTATATTTCGGCCATCACTCTGCTTCTTTTTGTCGGCCTGGGTTATTTTCTAGTGATAGAGGAGAGGCCGGGGGCCAGATTTCCGTTCAGTTTCGGGCTTGACTTGGTTGGTGGTACCGAACTGGTGTACACCGCCGACACTTCAAATGTCAGTGATGTGGGCGGTGCCATGGAGAGTTTGAAAGAAGTGATTGAAAGGAGGGTAAATATTTTCGGCGTGTCTGAACCTCTGGTGCAGACTGAAAGCGCCGGACTAGTATCCGGCCACAGTGTCGAGCGTCTAATCGTCGGTTTGCCAGGCGTTACCAATATCGATAAGGCCATTGAACTAATCGGCCAAACTCCCGTGCTTGAATTTCGTCTGGCCAAGCCGGACACCCAAAAAATCGTGGATGCCAACCCAAAGGCATCCATAGATGAACTTTTTACTCCCACTGGTCTGACTGGACGATATCTGTCGCGGGCGGTGGTGGAATTTAATCCAAACACCGGAGCGGCTTCAGTCGGACTTGAATTCGATAAGGACGGCAGCAAGCTTTTTACCGATGTCACCAGCGCGCACAAGGGTGAAGTCTTGGCCATAATTCTGGATGGAGCCATCATATCGGCCCCTGTTATTGTCGATGAAATTAGCGATGGCAAGGCCGAGATCACAGGTTCTTTTACTCCCACTGAAGCGAAGGAATTAGTGCGCAATTTAAACTACGGCGCTCTGCCCGTACCCATTACTCTTTCTACTTCGCAGATCGTGGGCGCGACTCTCGGGGAGGTTGCCCTTAACGCCGGAGTGAGGGCTGGTATTATAGGATTTGTCGTACTCTCGTTGTTTCTTATCTTATGGTATCGTCTGCCGGGGCTGGTATCGGTGGTGGCCCTCATCTGTTATGTCATCATCTCGCTTATCGTTTTCAAATTGATACCCGTGACACTGACAGCGGCGGGATTGGCTGGGTTTATTCTCTCGATCGGTATGGCAGTAGACGCCAACGTGTTGATTTTTGAGCGGATGAAGGAGGAACTCCGCAAAGGCCAGAGTATTTACCAAGCTTTGCATGAAGGATTCAGTCGGGCTTGGCTTTCCATACGCGATTCCAACATCTCTTCGATTATCACCGCCGTCATTCTGTTTTGGCTTGGCACATCCGCGGTCAAGGGTTTTGCCCTGACGCTTGGCGTCGGAGTAATGGTGTCGATGCTAACCGCCATCAGTATCTCTCGCACTTTTCTTTTTGCCGTGGCACCCGCTACGGATACGCCGAGCAAGAAATTCTTATTCAGTAACGGTCTGCATAAGTAACATGTTTGTCATCCGTCACAGTAAGATATTCTTTTTCTTGTCCGGTACTATGGTCATCCTGTCTCTCGTAGCCATGCTGCCCTTTGGCTTCAACATGTCGATAGATTTCAAGGGCGGCATGCTGACAGAAGTGACATTTCAGGAGAGGCCGCTCCAGTCCGCGGTGGAGTCCAGAATCGCTGCTCTTGGTCTTGGCGGTTTCTCCGTTCGCCCGTCCGGCGCTCTCAACTACATCATACGCACCAGGGTGCTGACCAATGAAGAAAGGCAGATATTTATGGAAGCGTTGGGAAATCCGGTGGTGGACAGACAAAATACTATTGGTCCTGTGGCCGGGGCGGAATTAAAATCCAAAGCTGTCAAAGCAGTAGTGGCGGTGCTTCTGATGATTATACTTTTTATTACATTTGCGTTCCGCAAAGTTTCAAGTACCGGCTTGCCCCGAGCTAGTCGAGGGGTCTCATCCTGGAAATATGGTCTGACTGCGATCATTGCGCTGATGCATGATGTCATTATTCCTACCGGCATATTCGTCGTACTTGGCCATTACATCGGGGTAGAAATCGATCTGCTCTTCGTCACGGGGCTTTTGGCTATTCTTGGTTATTCGGTGCACGACACTATCGTGGTCTTCGATCGCGTTCGCGAGAATCTGCGTATCAACAGTGAAATGAAGACGGAAGAAGACTTTGAGATCACCGTTGGGAAGTCCGTCTCACAAACTCTCGGCCGTTCTATCAATACTTCCCTGACGATTTTTATTACTCTCCTGGCGCTTTATTTCGTAGGGTCCGCAGCTACCAAGGATTTTGCCCTTCTTCTTATCATGGGTATTGTTATTGGCACCTACTCCTCCATTTTTCTAGCTTCGCCCCTGCTCGTTACTTTTTATAAATTACAGAGAAGGTAAGAAGGGTAAAACTTGTCAACCTGCGAGGTCGACAAGTTTCAGGGAGGGGGTTGCAAAGAAAATGGGGATGGGTATAATAGTCCCCACGTCTTAACTACACATAAACCTGTCGTTGAGACGGGTTCGTTGACAATCAAATTGAAATAGATAGAGAACCAGCAAGTTCAAGTTTGTTCATAGGATCCGAAAAACTGAAGGAAAACAAATATCGTTTTCTCTTTTGTTCCGTTAAAATTTAGAGTTTGATCCTAGCTCAGGATGAACGCTGGCGGCGTGGATGAGGCATATAAGTCAAACGGTCCCGATAAATTTCGCAAGAAATTTATCGTGGATAGTGGCAGACGAGGTAGTAACACGTAGGAACGCGCCCAGAAGTCCGGTATAGCTTCGCGAAAGCGGAGGTAATCCCAGATGTGGTAGAAATACCAAAGGAGCAATTCGCTTCTGGAGCGGCCTGCGGAGTATCAGCTAGTTGGTAGGGTAATGGCCTACCAAGGCAATGACGCTTAGGGGACCTGAGAGGGTGACCCCCACCGATGGA
>MFVH01000023.1:0-1272 GCA_001786015.1 Candidatus Nomurabacteria bacterium RIFCSPLOWO2_01_FULL_46_18
TTGTAAACTTATAAGTATTTAAATACACAACTTTAATTATAGCAGAAATTTTAAAAGTTCATTTGATACCAATCCAGCTCATAAATTTCTTGAATTAAAATTCTCTCGCCCTTTTGCCAAGTTTTATTTTTTTCGAGGCTCAAAAGGTTGATTATTTCTTTAATGCTTTCTTCATTTGGGCCCTCGATTTCCAGGAATGCCGGCATGTCGGGATACTGGTCAATCTCAAGCAGGCAATTTTTCAAAGTGAGTGATGTCCTGTCTTTTTCCTGGTGAGCATATTTTTCCAATCCAATTTCCTCAAATATCGCAGTCAGTTTTTCCGATTCTTGAATGAGAAGATTAATCTCTTTGTGCTTTCTGGCAATGCCCACTGTCTCTGACTTTGCTTTCCAGGTCACTTCATGTTTCCCCTCCGAGTTTGATCTAATTCGCAGAAACCACGGATCTTTATCTTCTTTGGTTCCGGTGAGCCGGTACCAGTCCACCGAGAGTCTCGTTTCTCCGGTTTTCTTGCCGCCAGCTGAAACAATTTTTTTTATTATTTCGTTCTTATCAATATTCAAAACTTTTGTTTCAATTTCGTGAGTCATGTTATTTTAATTCATACTCCCATCCTGGACGCCAGGATTTTGTTTTGCGCCAATCTTCGGCAAGCGCCTGTTTCCATGTCTTATCCTTTAGTAATACATCGAGCGAAAGTTGCGGGGCTTTATGTGCGACGATAGCAATGTGCTTGCCGTCGTAGTTTTGTTTAAGAAAATTGAGAAAATCAGCAATATGGGTTTTTACATCCTCGTAACTCTCGCCGTTGGGAAATGGCTTGCTGATGGCTTCATCTTCCTGCATCGGTTCGACAACATCAGAAGAAACCCCGTTCAAATCACCATAATTACATTCTCGAAGCCGAGCATCAGGAATAATTTCGTATACACCCTCCCATGCGAGTTTTGCAGAATCGTAAGCACGTTTGAGATCGGAACAAAACACGACATCAAACTTCATGTCTTTGGTCTGCTCTTTTAGCTCTACTGACTGCCTTACACCCAATTCCGAAAGTTCAACGTCAGACCAGCCAGAGGAAATTTCTTTTTCATTATCTACGGATGTACCGTGTACAAAGTATGTAATTTTAATTGGCATTTTTTATTGCTCTTTTTGATCTAGCTGATTTGCCACAAAATTATTTTAGCATAAAAAAAGGAAAACTCGCCGCGGGCGGGGAGGCGAGCCCTCCTCCTCACGGCGAGTTATTTATTCGAACCATTCTTT
>MFVH01000023.1:1302-14047 GCA_001786015.1 Candidatus Nomurabacteria bacterium RIFCSPLOWO2_01_FULL_46_18
TTTGGAATTTGGTCCTTGTACCAGGCACCTCTGAGTGGATTATCGAGGTTTGTTGCCACTTTCCAGTAGAGCGTCAGGACGAACGCCACCGAGAAGTTTGCTGCGATGCCGGCAAATGGCTTCTCGAAATGAACCAGGAGCGTCAGCACCTGAATCACTACCGACATCGAACCGAGTAGGAGATGAATGGCGATAGGAATACGGTCGTCCCGGCAACGAAGGAAAGTGTCCTTGTCCTTGTCACGCAAGCAGCGCCTGACCACCTTGTACTCCTCCCACACCTTATTGAGGATGTGTCCCGCAACTATGGCGTGGAACATGGCGATGATAGGAATAACCGTATCAGTGAACGCCGATTCGTCGGTCTCTTGAAAGTGCCAGTCGAACGTGAAGAACACGTGGTACCACATCAGACTAATCATAGAACCAACGACAGCTGGTCCCATGAGCAGCCCAAGATGGGTACGCAAGCCATTAGCCATCCTACCCATTTGGGCCTCCGTGGTTGGGGTTCTGGAAATAAATTACAATATTATATAAAAAATGTCAACTTGAGTAAGTTGAGCAAGGGGAGTCCTTGCTCAGTTATTTGATTAAAACTTTTTTTTGTATTATTGTTATTTGGATTGCGGGTTCGTCTAATGGTAGGACACATCCCTCTGGAGGATGGTATTGGGGTTCGAGTCCCTGACCCGCAGCATCGTTTTGAGAAGACTTTTAATCAATATTTGCTATACTTTGCATAGTGAAAGAGCGAATAAAAAAGACAATAAAAAGCAACCACTTTTTATTGGCAATAGCTTTGCTATTTTTTGCTTCGATTTTGTTTTTTGCCGTGCCGGAATTTTTTAGCTCCGGCTTTTCTTATGAAAACGGTGTTCCTCAAAAAGAGGAGCCGAAAAAGAAAACCATAGTTTATTCCCCTTACGACAAGTTGATTTATGACGCGAAATTATTGGAACTTGCGAATAATCCTCCCCCTACTCCGCCTCCGGCTACGCAGGACACAGCGCCCCAAACTCCATCCAAACCCAATCTCTGGCCGGTCAAGACCGCCTACCCAAATGCCGGAGCGATTCTGCCCTTTAAGCGCGTGGTCGCTTATTACGGCAATTTATACTCGAAGAAAATGGGGGCGCTTGGAGAATATCCAGAAGACGAGATGCTCTCCCGGCTTATGAGCGAAGTGACGAAGTGGAGCACGGCTGATCCGAAAACGCCGGCTCTTCCCGCTCTTCACTACATCGCCGTCGTCGCGCAAGCTTCTCCGGGCGAGAGGGGATTGTATCGCTCGCGCATGCCCGGGAGCGAGATCGAAAAGGTGCTCAAGATGGCGGAGAAAATAAACGGGATCGTATTCTTGGATGTGCAGGTGGGTTTGAGTAATCTCCAGGCGGAACTGCCGGCCCTGGAGAAATATCTTTCACTCCCGCAAGTGCACTTGGGAATTGATCCGGAGTTTTCGATCAAGACGGATAGCCGGCCGGGGAAAATAATCGGCACGTTTGATGCGGTGGACATTAATTATGCGACGAATTATCTTGCCAAACTTGTCAAAGAAAATAATCTACCGCCGAAGATTTTTGTGATTCACCGGTTTACGCAAAAAATGGTTACGAATTATAAATTAATAAAGCAGTTACCGGAGGTGCAAATCGTGATGGATATGGACGGCTGGGGCCCGAAAGCGAAAAAAATCGGCACTTATAAAAGTTTTATCTATCCCGAACCGGTGCAGTTTACCGGCTTTAAACTTTTTTATAAGAATGATACACTCGAGTTAGGGACGGTTTTGTTTAGCCCGGAGGAGCTTTTGAAACTCCGCCCCATCCCGATTTATATTCAATATCAATAATATGGGCAGAAACGCAAAAGAAAAATTTTCGTTAATCGCGCGCCTGAAAAGCGTAAATCATGCCTGGAGAGGACTCGGGATTTTGATAAAAACGACCCACAATTTATGGGGACATCTCTTTTTCGCGGCCCTTGCCATCTACCTCGGCATTATTTTGGATATTTCCGCGAACGAGTGGCTCTTTATAATTCTCGCTATCGGACTTGTCATCATTACCGAAGCGCTCAACAGCGCTTTTGAAATCGACATAGACTTAACCTCTCCGGAGGAACATCCCTACGCCCGCGACACTAAGGATATTTCCTCCGCGGCCGTTTTCATTTCCGTCTGGATGGCGATGGTGATAGGTATCATTATTTTTGTTCCAAAAATTTTCAATTTCTGGTAGAATGAACACATGGACAACAAAGTAAAAATTTTCGCGATTGCCGTTACCGTTTTAATTTTGGGAGTGATCGGCCTTGCCCTGGTGGACCCTGGTGGCGCTCCCGCCGAAGACGGGAAATATGATGTCTTTGCTCAATGTCTCAAAGACCAGGGCGCTATTTTTTACGGAGCTTTTTGGTGTCCGAACTGCAAAGACCAGAAAAAGCTGTTCGGCGCTTCGGAAAAGTTATTGGCTTATGTTGAATGTTCCACTCCAGATGGCAGGGCTCAAACTCCCTTTTGCGCTGAAAAAGAAATTAAAGGTTATCCGACCTGGGAATTTGCCGACGGTTCGCGCCTCTCTGGGGTAACTCCGCTTCAGGGGTTAGCAGAGAAAACCGCATGCCCACTACCATAAATTATTTTAATATTTTCCTTGGCTCCGGAGCGATCATTTTTCAGATTTTATCCGTTATTGCCCTCTTTCTTTTATTTATTGGGAAACAAAGAAACTCTTATCTGGATTTTATCGACGCGCATTATTTAAAAATTGGTTTTATCATTTCACTTTTCGCATCTTTGTCTTCCCTGATCTATTCGGAAGTGATTGGATTTCTGCCGTGTTATCTGTGCTGGTATCAAAGAGTTTTCCTTTTCCCGCTTCCTTTCATTTTTGGCGTCGCCATTTGGCACAAAGAGCGCAAAATTGTAAAATATGTCTTGCCGCTTCTCTCCGTTGGATTCATAATTTCGGTTTATCAAAATCTAATTTACTATTTCAAGCCGGACGCGTCGAGCTTGCCCTGCGACGCCTCGGGCATATCTTGCTATCAGCAGTTGGTTTCCGTTTTCGGCGGGTATATCTCGATTCCGATGCTTTCCCTAACCACCTATCTTGCGCTCCTGACCATTGTTTTAGTTGCCCATTTTTACAAGAAAGAAGACTAGAATGATCGGGAGAAAAATTCTCGAGAAACTGAACACACCGTCAAAGATCCAGGATTTTTTAAATGGCTTGAGCTTTAATTTTGAAAAGAAAGGAGAAACCTTAAAATCCCCAGCTCGGGTTCTGCGAGAGAAAGATGCGCATTGCCTAGAGGGCGCGATACTCGGAGCTCATATTCTATCGCTTCACGGATTTCCGCCGCTTATTTTACATCTAGAGAGCACAAGAGAAGATTATGATCACGTAATTGCGCCTTTTAAAATAAACGGCCGCTGGGGCGCGCTCTCCAAAACCAATCACGCGGTGCTGCGCTACCGCGAGCCGGTTTATAAAAACATTCGCGAATTGGTCATGTCATATTTTCATGAATATTTCTTAGATAACGGGAAGAAAACTTTGCGCAAATATTCCCGCCCGCTTAATTTAAATATTTTCGGGAAAAATTGGATGCGGGAACGGGAAAACCTTTGGAAAATAGATAAAAAACTCGATATAATCAAACACTATGAAATCGCTCCGAAAAATATTATTAAAAAATTACGCCCCGCCGATGCGATTGAGCGAAAGGCGGGGAGGATTGTGGAATATAAATAGTATGATTAAAAAGGCCAATAAAAAAATTGTGCTTGCCGGAGGTTGTTTTTGGGGATTGGAAGACCTAATCCGGAAACAAAAAGGGGTGGTGAATACCACAGTGGGGTACACTGGCGGGAAAGTGGAGAATCCGACTTATGAAAATCACGAAGGTCATGTGGAGGCGGTGGAGATTGAGTATGACGATACTCTCACTTCTTTTAAATCACTCCTAGATTTTTTCTTCCAAATTCATAATCCGACAACCCTGAACCAGCAAGGCAATGACCGTGGCACTTCTTATCGTTCCGCAATTTTTTATGCGGATGATGAGGAAAAGAAAGAAGCTGAAAATTTTATCGATATCGTGAATCGTTCCAAGCGTTGGAAAGATCCGGTGGTGACAACCCTCGAGCCACTAAAGAAATTTTATCCAGCAGAGGATTACCATCAGGATTACCTGGTAAAGAACCCTGGCGGCTATACTTGCCATGCCATTTACTTTGATAGTTATTTAAAATAGTGTATAATTTAATATTATGATTTATTTATTTTTGTTGGGGAGAGTATTGCTGGGGGGTTATTTTATAATGAGTGGTTATAACCATTTTAAGAACCTTCAAAGCTATAGCGGCTACGCGCAGTCTAAGGGTGTACCGATGCCTAAGCTCGCCGTGTTGGTGACCGGGGCGATGCTTGCCCTAGGCGGGCTGGGAGTGCTCTTGGGGGTTTGGATAAACCTGGCAATATTATTACTTGCGTTATTCTTGATTTTCGTTACTCCCAAGATGCATGCTTATTGGACGATAACGGATCCGATGATGCAGATGGGCGAGCGGGTTAATTTCTACAAAAACCTCGCCCTCCTCGGCGCCGTCCTGATGCTTCTCTTCATCCCCACCCCCTGGTTCATGAGTTTGTTCTAGTTTGATATTGAAAGCTCATGGCGCATTAGGGAATTTGACAGAGATATTTTACTATGCTATTATTAGCGAGAGCTTTTGCACAACTCACAATTCTAAGAAAGGTAGGGAACCGTGACCATCGTCATTGTTCAGAAGTGGGAGGAGTCAGAGAGTGGCTGGGGTACTCGTCCCGACGGCTACTCACTTCATCTCACTGAGGCCGACCGCCAGGCCTTCGTTGCCGAGTACTGGGAGCGTCAGAAGGCATTATCGCCGGAAGTACCTGACGAGTACTCTCGTACTGACGGCACACCCTACGAGGTGGCGGTCGACACGGCAACGTTCGAGCTGGTTAAGGCCAGCAACAATGGTATCCGCCGATTCGGTACTCCGTCAGGATCTGGTGGAACTGATGGCTGGAGGCCGATCAAAACGTAAACGCATTTCCGGGTTGGGTGAGGAGATAATGAACCTCACCCAACCCCAAGCGAAGGTCGGTAGGACTTCGAGAGAAGAAGTAGTGCTGGCCTTTTTTCTTTGCATGTTACCAGTCTTACTACACTAACGGCCGTCAGTGTGGTAAGATAGCTGTATGCGGGGACAAATACTCTTGAAGGCCCTGGAGATACTCAAAGATTGCGCGTTGAATCAGGCTGATTTCTTTGAAGCTGTTTTAGCGAGTGGCTATGGAGCTGGTATGGGGAAAATTGATTATGAATATGCGAAAAGGCAACATGCGAGAGAGAATAGGTTTTGGCGTGAACGTGAATTGGAAGAGCGGAGAAAAAGATTGCGCAATTTTTTATACCAAATGAAGCATGACGGCTTGATTGAAGAAACGAAAAATGGGAAGGTTGATATTTCTGAAAAAGGGAAGCAAAAAATAAATCAGCTGAAAAATAAACTACCCGACCGTCATTACAAAAAAGAAAGCACCGAGAAAATAATCATTATTAGTTTCGATATACCGGAAAAATTACGCGGAAAAAGAGATTGGTTTCGAGAGGTTATTAGAAATCTCGGGTTTAAAATGACTCATCAGAGTGTCTGGATAGGGAAAAGGAAAATTCCAAAAGTATTAATTGATGATCTAGAGGATTTAAAAATATTGGAATATGTTGAAATTTTTGAAGTGACTAAAAGCGGGACTCTGCGGAAACTGTGAATTCTTACTGAACTCACGGCCGTGAATTAGGTAAGAAAAATTAAAATTCAATTTATTATTCCTCCTCCTTTTTTTTAGGCTTGTCTTTATTTTCGTCCTTTTGGTGCCCGTGGGTCTCACCTGTAGGTTTATGACCGAGGGCGTCGACTTCGTAAGAAGTATTTTGCTGTTCGAAGAAGTTTACCAGCTCGAAGACATCGGTCGCGGTGGACATCCATTTAGCTGGATTGGTGACGCCGAAGTGCGACGTGAGTCCCAATTCTTCCAGGCGCCTGTCCGCTACATACTGAACATATTGATTCACGTAATCGGCATTGAGCCCCAAAATTCCTTTTGGAAACATGTCTTTGTTGTAATTACCTTCAAGCTCTACTCCCTCAATTACGATATTTCTTATTTCTTCCGCGAATTCTTTGGTCAAGAGCTCGGGATTTTCTTCAAGGATCGTATGAATGAGCTGAATTCCGAATTTCAGGTGAAGCGACTCGTCGCGGAGCACCCAATTGATCATTGAGCCCAAATTACGGAGCTGATTCCTCTGTCGGAAAGAGAGCGCGACCATGAATCCGGAATAAAACCAAATTCCTTCCATCACGATGTTGGTGGCAACCAGGTTGCGCAGGAAATCTTTCTTGCCTTCAGGAGTTTCGATATTGAGTGTTTCTTCGGTCATCCGGATCAGGTACTTATTTATGAAATTTTCTTTTTTTACAACTGATTCAACCTCTAAATGCTGTTCATAAACTCGATTTCGGTCGAGAGGGAAAGTTTCGAGTACGTATTCGAAGGCGACGCAATGATTAGCTTCCTCGAACATTTGTTTGGCCAGATACAGATGGCATTCGGGGGACTTTAAGTATGGATACACGCCCAAAGCAAGTGAACGGTTCACAATTAGTTCCGCCGGGTTAAAAAAGGCCATTAGGAATTCAACCGCGTGCCTTTCGTCCTCGGTCATCAGGCGCCAGTCGGCCAGATCTTCGCCTAAAGGGATTTCATGCGGGAACCAACTGTTACGGACCGCTTGATTGTAAAGATCATAAGCCCATTTGTAATTCATGGGATGCAGATTCATGTCCGTTGGAGACGCTTTGCCTAAGATCATATTATTGGCAGCTTTCGCAGAGGAACTTTTCGTTGGGATCCTCGGGGATTTCTATATTATTTTTTGGATTATTTTTTGCCACCTCCACTCTTTCCGTCGGGACTTCTATAGGGGAGGGAATGGGAACTTCGATCTTTACTTCTTCTGGCACGGGAGTGGCGAGCTCTTCTTTCTTCTCAAATAGCACAGCAAAGCCCTTTTTGCCGAGCGCTTCGCGCTTATTGACAACGGTGGTTGACTGTTCGGCCGTATGGCGCGGTTTCATATGGAGGTAATAGGTGGTTTTCAGGCCCTTATCCCAGGCGGTGGTGTAGATGTTCATAATTTCGTCAATGTCTCGGACGTCCAGGTACATATTCCGGGAAATTGCCATGTCCACCCATTTTTGCGCCCGAGCGGCGACTTCGACGTAAGCGTAAGGCGAAACCGAAAAAGATGTTTTATAGATTCTTTTTATATGCTCCGGAATTTCCGCAATCCCTTCGATATCGCCGTGATTCTCCAGGATCGCTTCGCGAGTTTTTTCCCACAAATTATCTTTCTCCAGCGTTCGAACCAGGTTCGCGTTCACTTCCAGATACTTCCCGGAAATTTTGTTTCGCGAAAACATTTGAGTGAATCGCGGATCAATTCCCGGGGAAGTCCCGGCCACCAGGCCGATGTTGGCGTTCGGCGCGATCGCCAGGAGGGTAGCGTTGCGCATGCCCCTTTTAACCTTGCTTCGGAGCGTTTCCCAATCGAGAGCAGGTATCAATTTCGCGGATTCCTTTTTGACGGTAAGTTCCCGGTCGCGGTCATGTTCGAGCTTTTGGAGCGTATCCACGGGAACCCGGCCCTCGGACCAGCCGGAACCCTTGAAATTTTTATAAACTCCGCGCTCCTTCGCCAGTTCTGTCGATTCATCGATGGACATGTAAGAAATAAATTCAAAAACCTGGTCAGTCAGATCGTAAGCCTCGTTATCTTCATAAGAGTAACCGAGAAGCTCCAACGTGTCGGCAAAGCCCATCAGTCCCAATCCCACCGCGCGGTTTTCCGAATCCGCTTTTCTCGCTTCCGGTATCGGAAGCTCGTTGATATCGATCAGGTTGTCGAGCTGACGGATTGCCAGGCGCACCGATTCTTCTAGCCGATGCCAGTCGATTTGTCCTTCCCGGATATGCCGGGCGAGATTGATTGAAATCAAGTTGCAAACCGCTACGCTGTCTCGGTCGGTCGGGAGCGTTACTTCGGTGCAGAGATTCGAGCAGTGGATCGTTCCGGTATTCGAGTTGAGCGCTCGGACGTTGATCGCGTCTTTCCAAGTGAGCCACGGGTGGGAAGTGGTCTCGAGTGAAATCAGAATGTTCTTATATTGCACTCGGGCCGGGATCACTTCAAACAGCTTTATTTTGCCGGCTTGAGCCATTTCCACGTATTCGTTGTATCTTTTGGAAAAAGCCTCGCCGTACAGATCATTCAGGTCCTTGACTTCGTTTGGGTCGAATAGATACCAGTCCTCGCTCGCCAGCACTCTTTTCATGAATTCGTCGGAAATAAAGACGGCGGTGTTAGCGGTGCGGGTTCGCCGGTAATCGTCGCCGTTGTTTTGCTTCAAATCCAGGAAATCCTGGAAATTGAGGTGCCAGTTTTCTATGTAAAAGCAAAGCGCGCCTTTTTTCTTCCCGCCACGTTGGACGGCGCGCACCGCCGAATCAACAATGTGCATGAAAGGTATCGGGCCGGAAGATTTTGAGTTCGATGATTTGAGAAGCGACCCTTCGGCGCGGAGTTTGGTGACGGAGAGTCCGATTCCGCCGGTTGCTTTGGAGAGGAGAAGAACGTCGGAGACGGTTTTACCGATGTGTTCCATGTCGTCATGCATTTCCATCAGGAAGCAATTCGAAAGCTTCGGATTCGGAGTGCCGGCGCCGATGTTCGAGCTTCCGGCGGAAAGATATTCAAGCCGGGACATTTTATCGTAGAATTTTTTCGCCCACTCGGTCTGATTTTTTTCATTCAGGGACATTCCCATCGCGATCCGCATCCAGAAGTATTGCGGAGTTTCCATCGGCCAGCCGTTTTCATGTTTTATCAAGTAGCGGTTCTGCATAGTGGAGAGCCCGGAATATTTATAGAGCTCGTCGTTTTCAATTTTTAAATTGTCCGCCAGTTCTTCCAGGTTGAAACTAGTGACCATCCGGCTGTCCAGGAGTCCCAGTTCAACCGCGTTTAAAATATATTGCCTGAACTGGTCCCGGTGGAGCTTGGAAAATTCTTCCGCGGTAATTTCGTGGCTTTCTTCATGGTCGTAATCGCCCAAAACCTTCTTGTAAATGTCCTTCAAGAGGAGCCTGGTCGCGATTTTGTCAAAATCGAGTCCCAAATGGGTGTTCTGTAACGCCGCGTTGATGGTCGCGGCGTCAAGTTCTTCGGTGGTGATGCCATCATATAGAGTGAGCCGGGTCTCGGTGGCGATTTGAATGACTTTGCTGATCGGGTCGCGCAGTCCGTAGCAGGCGCGCTCAATCGATTTGTTGATTCTGTCGGCGTTGAAGGGAGCCTTCGAGCCGTCTCTTTTGGTGATGGTGAGCGTCATAAGAATGTACTTTCTATTATAGCCTTCGGAACCCTGAAACCAAGTGTGGATAACAGAAATGATATATAATAAAGTAATGTCAAATGCCTCAAAAAAGAATCCAGAGAAAATAATGGTCTTTGGGGTCTTCGACGGGCTCCATCCGGGGCATCTAAATTTTTTCCGGCAGGCCCGCCGCCTTACCCGGCGTCCCTGCCTGGTGGTTTCCGTCGCCCGGGATAGGAATGTTATCCGCCTGAAGGGGAGAAGGCCGAATTTTGGAGAAAGAAAGAGGATGGCTCTCCTAAAAGAATGCAAATTTGCGGATAAAGTTGTTCTCTCCGGGAAAGATAATCACTTGTCGCATATTTTGAAAGTTAAACCGGAGATTATCGCGCTCGGTTATGATCAGAAAACCTATGTCAAAAACTTAAAAAAAGATTTGAAAAATAAAGGTCTTTTGGTAAAAATCGTCCGCCTGAAACCCTATAAAGAAAAAATTTATAAGAGTAGTTTGCTCTACCGCACATCCTCAAGTCGGAGCGTTATCCAAAGTCCGGCTAGAAGAACCGCGCCCAAGACGTAGAAAAGATACTGAAACGCCGGGAGAAAGAGGAGTAGCGGAGTAGCGACGAGTGGCGCCAAGATAAAAGAAAGCGGACCGGTGTTTCGGAAGAATGCTGTTTCCTCCGCGTCTTCCTCGGGGACGGATTTAAAGAAATAACTTTCGCTCATCACTTCAATGGTGGCGGCGCCGATGCGGGTGGCAAACAGAACCAATGCCCAGAATAAAAGTTTGGGAACGACAATGAGCGGGATTAGCAACGTAAAGATCGCGGAAATTAAAAATCCGGCGATCAGCATTTTCTTCTCGCCGATTTTGTCCGAAAGTTTCCCCAGCGGAAATTCCAAAATCACAAAGGGGAGTAGCATGATGGTAAAGATTATTCCGATCTGATCCCAGCCGAAGAGCAGATATTCATGAAGATAGATCGGCGTGTAAATGATCATCCAGGCGAAGAAAAATTTCAAAATCAAATTAATCAGATAAATTTTTGAAATATGCTTGTTCTCGGCAAAATATTCGATGTTTTTCAGTATCGGCACTTTTTTATACGCCGGATCCTTGAAATTTTTCAGGAAAAGTTTAAAAATTACGCAAACCAAAAGCACAAAGCCGGCGGAGAGAAGGTAAACCCCGCGCAGAGAGCTTTTATTGATAACCGAGCCGGAAATCAGCTGAGCGATAACCCAGGAAGAATTTACCAGCGTAAGATACAATCCGCGGAATCGGCCGATCGTTGCTTTTTCCGAAAAATCTTCGACAAAAATATCCAGCGAGGCAATGACGAAATTGATGGACAAAAAATAAAGGATAAAAGAGGCAATTATGAGAAAAGGCGCCCCGCTGAAACTTAGCGTCAGCAGCGAAACCGCCAAAAGCAGAGAGAAGAGCAGGCTGGTCTGGCGGTTGCCGAAGCGAGTGAGAATCTTGTCCATGAAAAGCATGGCAATGATCGAAAGTGCGGCCGCGACGATGTAGATGATACCCACATACGATTCGTCAACAAAAGTTCCGAGATAGCTCGAATTAATGTAAGAAGTAAGCGCAATCGGCATGGAAAAAAGGAAACCGGCCAAGTATATTATTTTTCGATTATGTCCCATGAAATTTCCCTATACGCTCAAGATGACCGGAATGACCAGCGGTCGCTTGGCAGTTTTTTGATATAAAAATTTTGAAACGGTTTCACCCAAACTGTTCTTGATGAAATCGAAATCAATCGGATGCATTCGGGCAGTTCCTTCCTCAATTGTTTTTTTGATGATGATTCGGACCTGGCGCAGAAGCTCCTGATTTTCTTTAAGGTAGACGAACCCGCGGGAAATCAAGTCGGGAGACTTTTTCAGCTTGCCGGTTCGCTGGTCAACCAGGGCTATAATTACGAACATTCCGTCCTGTGAGAGCATTTGGCGGTCGCGGATCACCACGTCCTGTACGTCGCCGATGGCAAAACCGTCGACCATCATCGGCGCCGAGGGCGCTTTCTCCTGGAGCTTCACGATTTTCTGCCCGTTATTTTGGATTTCAACGATCGAGCCGTTGTCCGGTACGACGATGTGGTCCTCCGGCATCCCCAGGGACATGGAGAGCTCCTTGTGCAGTGTCAGCATATAATGATGCCCGTGGATCGGAATGAAAAATTTAGGATGAGTTTTGCGGTGCAACCACTTGATGTCCTCAACGTTGCCGTGGCCGGTCGCGTGGATGTATTCTTCGGAGGTTCGGAAGCTCACAATGTGCACGCCCTGGCGAGCTAAGTTGTCCTTGAGCCCCTGCACCGCCATTTCATTTCCGGGAACGATCGAAGCCGAAAGGATAATCGTGTCGCCCTTGCGCAGAGTGAATTTTTTATGTGTTTTGGAGGCCGCCCGACTTAAGGCGGCGAATTCCTCGCCTTGCGCTCCGGTCATCAGGATGAGAATTTTATTAGGCGGATAGCTGTCGATTTCTTCAACCGAGATAATCGTTCCCTTTTTTGGCTTAAAAATGCCGGCTTGTTCGGATACTTCCATGTTGGTTTTCATCGAACGTCCCTCTAGCACCACTTTCCGTCCGTAAGCTTCGGCGATTTCAACCACCTTAACCAAGCGGGTGATGTGCGAGGCGAAAGCGGCGAGAATTATCCGGCCTGTAATTTTTTTAATTAAATTCTCCAGCCCCTCGTGCACCCTCACTTCCGCCAGCGCCCAGCCCTCGTTGTCAACATTGGTGGAATCGGTCATGAGCAGGAGCACCTTCTCTTTGTCGAAGAAGGCGTATTCTTTTTCTTCTTCCTCCGAGACGATGCCGTCAACCTGGTCGAGCTTATAGTCGCCCGGAGTAACGATCGAGCCGTAGGGAGTCTCAATCACGATCCCGATCGAGTCCGGAACCGTGTGGGTCACGCCGAAAAATCGCACTCGGATTTTTCCGGCCTGGATGACGCTGTCATTTTCCACCACGTTTATCTTCAGGGGCGGCAGTTGGGGAAATTCCGTTTGCCGTTTTTGGATGAGGAGGGTGGTCAGGTATCTGGAATAAAGGGGCGGATTGCCGATCCGGGACATGACCAGAGGAACTCCGCCGATGTGGTCCAAATGCCCGTGAGTGATGATCATCGCGCGGATCTTGTCTTTACGCTCTTCGAGGTAAGTCGTATTGGGAATGATGTAGTCGATTCCAGGAGTATCCTCGGTTTTAAACTGCATTCCGGCGTCGATCACGATGAT
>MFVH01000023.1:14099-19601 GCA_001786015.1 Candidatus Nomurabacteria bacterium RIFCSPLOWO2_01_FULL_46_18
CCCAAGGGCACGATCCGGATATTGCCGGGCTGGAGGGGAGGGATTTTTTCGCCCGAATTTCGAAGGGCAATCGATTTTCCCCCTCGCCCGCGCCCTTTCCCGAATTTCGAATACTGGTAAGTCTTGGTTACTCTTTTT
Organism: Candidatus Nomurabacteria bacterium RIFCSPLOWO2_01_FULL_46_18; assembly: GCA_001786015.1. Lineage (GTDB taxonomy): Bacteria > Patescibacteriota > Minisyncoccia > Phycocordibacterales > UBA9973 > UBA9973. The sequence goes on from MFVH01000023.1 coordinate 14,238, forward strand.
CGTTCGGGGGCTTTTGGGTACTGCCTGGTTTCTCTTCCGCCCCTTGCCTCGGTCTTGGGTGCCGGATTTTTCTCGTCTTTGCTTAACTCACTGAAAGACAGTCTTGTTTTTTTTATCATGATATTTACTTCTTGAATATTTTCCAAATGTTATCGGTTGCCGTGAACCATAGGTAGGAGCCCAAGAAACGATCTTCCGGAGAAGAAATCTTTCCGACCGAGAGTCCTTCAAGGTCCGGAGAGACCGCGTAGATAAACTTCGGGCTGTATAAGAAGACGGCTGGCGTGTCCTTTTTAATTTCGTCTTCGAATTGCGAATATTTTTTGGCTCTTGCCGCTTCGTCGATCAGAACGGAAGCCTCTTCCAGGATTTTATCAACCTTGACGTTGGTATACATGGCAACATTGAGTCCCGGATCCTTTCTCTGCGAAGAGTGCCAAAAAGCGGAAAGGTCCGTTATCTGGCTGATTACTTCCCCGAAGAGAAGAGCGTCATATTTTCGCGGGCGGATTACTGCTTGATTTAAATTTCCAACCTCAAAAGTTTTTACCTCGACTTTCATTCCGATGGCCGCCAGGTCTTCCTTGATAAGCTCCGCCGCTTGGGCAAGTTCCGGAGCATTTCCGGTTGAAATTGAGAAGGTGAGCGCGCTGGTCGTCTTTTTCTTGTTGACGGTGGCTGTTTTTTCCAAGAATCCTTCGGCATTTTTCTTCCAGCCGGCTTTGGCCAAGATCTCTTCCGCCCGGGCTAGCCGTTCGGCTTGAGTTAAAATATCTCCCGCTTTTGAATTCTGGTCTGGGGCGAGATTGGGCGGGATCGGGCCGTCGATCGCGACCCCGTAGCCCAAAAAGACATTCCGGACAATCCGGTCTTTGTTGATTGCCTGATCGATTGCCCGGAGAATATTTTTGTCGATGAAGAGCTGATTCTCGTTTTGATTGAAGAAGAGCCCGAAGATCCTGGGCAGTACCGAAGACTCGATCCGATATTTTTTTTCTTTCAGAGTTTCGGCCACCATTGGAGTGAGCGAACCGGCCTGGTCTATTTCTCCGCTCTGGAGCGCTCGCACCAGTTCGTTTTCATTCGGGTAGAACCGCAGAATTATTTTTTTGATATACGGTTTCCCCAGACTGAATTTTTTAAATGAGGACAATTCGTAAGAATCGATAATTCCGGAAGACTGCTTATTCACTTTGGAGACCCGGTAGGGCCCCGAGCCGACCGGATCGGTGTTAGCCGTATTGAGCTCGATTGGCGCCTTTCCCCAAATATGCTCCGGGAGTATTCCCAGCGTCGAGTCCTTGAGGAATGAGGCATGGGGCTGTCTCAAGGTAAATTTGACCGTTCGCCCGTCTATTTTCTCGGCAACCGCCCCGCCCCAACTGCTCCCGCGCGGGCTTTTGATGACCGGGTCTCTCACTTTATTTGTCGTAAAGATCACATCGTCGGCGGTGACCGGCATGTCGTCGTGGAAATAAATGTTATCTTTTAAAACAAAGGTGTAGGTTAGGCCGTCCTTCGATACCTCGTAACTCTCCGCCAGATCCGGAACGAATCCCTGGTCGCTCTCCCGCAAAAGCCCCGAGTAAACGAGCGCGGAGAGATCTCGATCGGCGGGGGAGTTGGCCAAGGCGGGATTGATAAAGCGGGGCGTCCCGACAATTCCTTCTCGGATCACGCCCCCCTCGGCCGGAATGCTCACCATGAAAGATTTATTTATACTTTCCAGGATCGCCAGAGTGGAGAAGAGAAGCGCCGCCGCGAGAACACCGAAAAGGATCCATTCTTTTTTCGAGAAGGAAGCGAAAACAGAGTTAATTTCCGACCTGCTTGGAAGTTTCATTTAAGATTCAAGTTTAGAATTTGGATTAGATCTTTGCTTTCAGGATTATGGCCAGGAGCGCCACCAAGGCGAAAAGGATTCCGCAAACAATGGATAAATAAAAAAGAAATTTCTCGAAGCCCCGGCGGGTATGCCCAAAGGTGGCGGTATCGCTCCCGCCCAAAGCCCCCCCGAGCCCGGCCGCGGATTGCTGAAGGAGGATCGCGATAATCAATATCACCCCCAAGAATATTTCTAGGTAAGGCAGAATTCGTGCCACTAAACTCATGCCCCCAGTATTGCATATTTCGGCAAAAAAGTAAATAATAGGGGAATGTCGAAAGGAATTTCCGTTCTAGACCTCTTCAAAAAACTCTTCCATAACTTCAACGCCCGGCAGATGAAGGACGCTACGATTGCTTTCAAAAAGCATCTCGATTTGGGAGGAAAAATGCTCCTGGCAATGGCCGGAGCGATGTCTTCGGCCCAGCTTGGGGTAACGCTCGCGCCGATGATTCGCCAAAAGAAGATCCATATTATTTCCACGACCGGCGCGAATCTGGAAGAATCGATCTTCCGCTTGGTCGCTCACGAGAGCTACAAAGACTACCCCGACTACCGCTACTTTACCAAAGAGGATGACCAGAAGATACTAGAGCGCGGCGAACGGAGAGTAACCGACACTTCGATTCCCGAAGAAGAAGCATTCAGAGTTGTTGAGCCGATAATTTTAAAACGCTGGAAGGAGGCGGAAAAAAGCGGCAAGCGCTTTTTCCCGCACGAATATTTCTACCAGATACTCAATTCCGGGGAGTTCAAAGACAAGTACGAAGGCGACCCGGAACACTGCTGGCTACTCGAAGCAGCAAAACAAAATTTGCCGATGGTCGTGCCCGGCTGGGAGGATTCGACGCTCGGAAATATTTTCGCCGGCTACGTGAAGGCCGGAGAAGTGAGTGCGAACGTGATGAAGACGGGAGTGGAGTACATGGTCTATCTATATGAGCAATATCAGGAACTAGCGAAGGCAGGTCCTGGCCTCGGCTTTTTCCAAATCGGCGGGGGCATAGCCGGAGACTTTCCTATCTGTGTCGTGCCTTCCATAAAATACGATTTAAAAAAGCCAGTTCGTCCATGGGGCTACTTCTGCCAAATTTCAGATTCCACCACTTCCTATGGCTCCTACTCCGGCGCTACTCCGAACGAGAAAATTACTTGGGACAAGCTGACCAAGGATACTCCGATGTTCGTTATCGAATCAGATGCCACCATCGTCGCCCCACTTATCTTCGAAGCGATCTTGGATAGATATAATATTGTAGAGAAATAGCACCAATGGGATGCATTACATTCACGCGAAAGTTTTCCCGCAAGCGAAAAAAGAAGAATTAAGGAAAATAACCACCGACCATTTTGAAATCTCCGTCCGCGAAAAGCCGGAGCGCAATCTGGCGAATACTCGCGTGATCGAAATTCTAGCTTCCCATTTCAAAGTGTCTTTAAGCAAGGTTAGAATTATCAATGGACATCGAAGCACCAGTAAGTTAATAGTTATTGAATAATAAATGCTTGCCCGTCCGTAGTCTTGACGAAGGCGGGGACATAGGAGTCCGAGCAAGTTGCTCGTTGTAGATTAACGGCTCAACTCTCCTCCGCGTAAAGCTACGAAAGGGCTCAATGCGCTGAGCCGTTCGGTGCTTGACAATCACTTGACAATCGAATACAGATTGGTTTACAATGTAATAGTTTATGATAAATAAAGGAAAAATCATTGAAATAGCCGATCGGCGCGGAAAAATAACGACCAAAGAGCTCTCCGTGGAGTTTGGAGTTTCCCGGCAGTATCTCAATCAGCTTCTTTCTGAATTAATTGCCGAGAAAAAAATACTTAAATTCGGAGTAACTCGCTCGGCGTTTTATGTTTCTACTTCTTACGGAGAGGCAAATCCCTCCATCGTTCCTGATGTATTTCGCAAAAGTTATAAAAATAAAAATCTTGAGGAACACAGGGTTTTGCTTGAAATAGAAGATCGCTTTTTTCCTTTGGAAAAAATGCCGGAGAATATTCGCAGTATTTTCACCTTCGCTTTTTCTGAAATGTTTAATAATGCCATTGAGCATTCCAAATCAAAAAATATCAATATAGAGGCTGCGCTTCGCGGCGACACCTTGTCCTTTATCGTAGAAGATAGCGGGATAGGAGTTTTTAGAAATATAATGAAAAAGAGAAATCTCCGTTCGGAAATAGAGGCAATTCAAGATCTTCTTAAAGGTAAAACTACAACGATGCCAAAGTCTCACTCCGGCGAGGGGATCTTTTTCACATCCAAGTCGGCAGACACATTTATTCTTGACAGTTTCGGACACCAGCTTACTATTACCCCAAAAGGTCCCACGATCAAACAGCCCCCAACTACAAAGCGTGGAACGCGAGTAATATTTGAGATAAATAAAAATTCCACCCTCCATTTGAATGACGTGTTTAAAAAGTATACGAATTTATTTGAAGAAAGTGATTACGGATTTGATAAGACAGAAATTCGCGTCAAATTGTACACCATGGGCGGGGTTCACATTTCTCGTTCTCAGGCTCGGCGCATATTATCTGGGCTGGAAAAATTTAAGATTATAGTTTTGGATTTTGATCAAGTGCCGATTGTAGGGCAAGCTTTTGCCGACGAGATTTATAGGGTTTTTAATAAGAGACATCCCGATATTCTAATCCAAGAAGAAAATATGTCCGAAGGTGTGAAATTTATGGTAGATCGGGCAAAAAACGAAGCGAAGAAATCTTTATAAATAACAAATCCCCCCGCTTTTAACTTTATAAACTTTACGGACTTTACAACTTTCCCCCGGTATTGAAAAAAGGCTTAAAATATGGGAGAATGCGGAAACAAATATGAACGTGGACAACAATTTTGCAGAAAGCATGTTGAAAGGCCGAATGGCTGAAACTCTTTTTGAGGAACTTTTAAAAGAATCAGGCAATATTGTTTACCGTTTTGGCTACGAAGCGCTTGTTCAAAACCTGGTCCAACTTGAAAAAAGTTTTGACCGTTACGGCGAGGTAGGTGAGAAAATCCGGGCCATCCCCGATTTTATTGTTATTGATAAATCCGGCCGGCCAGATTTCGTGGAAGTCAAATTCAGATGGAAGCCGGAATTACACGAGAGTGATAAACGGAGATTTGACCAGGTGGCAAAATATTGGGGAGCAAAAATGGTTTTAGTAAATTGTTGGGAGCAACCATATTTCAGAATTTCTGAACCACCTTATTTCAAAAATGATAAGTTAATTCTAAAACCCATGTCTGAATTTTCAGCTTGGGGAATAAATAAAGAAACATACCTTAACTATGAAGGTTTAGTGCATAAGTATTTGACCCCGACCCTTATTCCGAAAAGAAAATAAACGGCTCAACGCGCTGAGCCGTTGGGGGTTGAAAAAAGGCAACTTGGTATATAATGTAAGTAATCGATTACGTAATCGATTACGTATATGGGCATACTCAAATCAGGCAGTAGTGCAATAAGAAAAA
>MFVH01000023.1:19632-20239 GCA_001786015.1 Candidatus Nomurabacteria bacterium RIFCSPLOWO2_01_FULL_46_18
CACTCTCCCGATCGACCTTGTCCGGAAATTGAAATGGCGGGAACGCCAGAGGGTAGTTATTACCAAAAAAGGGAAAACGTTAACGATAAAAGATTGGCGCGCCCGTCCGCCTCGCCCGTTTGGCTATGGCCAAGGGAAGCGTAGCGGAGGGGGGAAAAAGAGGTAAGTTGGAACTTCTTCAGCTTTCCCAGATTGGATACCTTGAACCCTTAAAGAATAAGGGGAAAAGCAGGGCTTTTCAAATTTCTTAGATTTGCTACAATATAAGTTGCATGAAAGTAGCTAGATCAAAAACAAACCGCTCTGAAGTTAATGCTTATAGATTTATTTATGAAGAATTGACGGCTAAAAAGGGCTGGAAAAAAGACCAAGTATATGAACAACAGGAGTGTCTTAAAATTAAGGGTATAAAAGAAAGTTTTGGTGCCTTAAAGCCAGAGAACGTGGTAGAAATAGATACCACAAGATACTATGTTGTTGAAGCAAAAAATGAACGCAAAAAGCTGGATCAAGCAATAAAGGAAGCGACTGAATATTCAGACCTCGTTAATTCAAAGAGTAATCTTCGAGCACTTTTTGCTACTGGTGTTGCTGGTAATGATGTTGA
>MFVH01000023.1:20665-20768 GCA_001786015.1 Candidatus Nomurabacteria bacterium RIFCSPLOWO2_01_FULL_46_18
AGCAATAATTAGGACAATTCAGGAGTTGCTTGGGCTCAACATCCGTTCGGCAATGAGATCCGGTCGCGATATCTTGGGTCAGTTTTATGAGGTATTTCTAAAG
>MFVH01000024.1:0-338 GCA_001786015.1 Candidatus Nomurabacteria bacterium RIFCSPLOWO2_01_FULL_46_18
TTTACGCCGGTTACGTAAAAAACACTAATTTAATTATCGAAAAAATCGGCGAACTCATGGCCGATCCGGAGAAGAACGCTTTTGTCTTAGGGGAGCTCCAGCGTAGATTCAGTTTTGAGTATAACGGCATGAAAAACCATGAGTATTATTTTGATTCCCTCTCCGGCGGGACAAAAAAATTAAAAGATAACTCCGAACTGAAGAAGGTGATCGAAAAACAAGCACTGTCTTTTGATAAATGGCTCGAGGCTTTTAAATTCCTGGCCTTAACCCGCGGAGTTGGCTGGGCGGTGCTGGGATGGGATTACGACGCGAAACAATTCGTGCACATCTGGATA
>MFVH01000024.1:472-5277 GCA_001786015.1 Candidatus Nomurabacteria bacterium RIFCSPLOWO2_01_FULL_46_18
CTGGGATGTGATCGAACAGAACTTTCTGGAAGTTCAGTAGAACAAACCCGCCTTCGCTAAAGCTACGGACGGGCAAGAAAATTTTTAATATCTCTGCCGAAAAGCTTGTAAACAAACCAGGTGTAAATTAAAAGCGTGAGGACAAGCGGAAAATTTGGAATAGTGAAAGCGGCAAACGGCAGTTGAGAGAAAAAATTGATTACCGCAAGCTCATATTTAAGAAAAAGATAAGAAATAAACCCAAGTGGCACGGAAAGTGGATACCAAATGAGCCCAAGAAAGGAAGTGAAAAATCCAAAGCCCATAGTAAACGGGATAAAGGCCAAGATTAAAATATTTGCCGGGAGCGCCACCAGCGAGAGATTGCCCATTTTGTAGAGAATGAAGGGCAGGACAAAAATATAAACGGCTACGGTGACGGAAACTATGTCCCGGAGCTTGAAAAAATCCGGCACCCACAGAAAATATTTCTCAATTTTAGGCGCGAAGAAGATTACGGCGATGGTAGCGATAAAAGAAAGTTCGAAAGACACGTCAAAAGCGAGGACAAATGGGTTTAAAATTATCATGAAGACGCCGGCCAAGATAAGCGCTCGGCCGACATCGTAATTTCTCCCCGTTGCCCTTGCAATTAAAGCAAGCATAGCCATAATTCCCGCTCGAATGGCCGTGGAACTCCCACCGGTCATTAAGACGAAAAGCAAGATCGCGAAAATTCCCGCGCCGATGCCCAAGTTCCGCGGGAGAAAATAAAACAATTTCATCAGCCATTCGGCGACAATGGTCACGTTGTAGCCGGAGAGCGCGACGATATGAATCGTTCCGGTGTTAACCATCGCTTGGCGCAGGTCCTGATTAAAAGCCGAGCGCTCGCCCAAAATGAGTCCGCCCATCAGAAGCGACTCCGGCGGGGCAATCGCTAAATTCATTTTTTCGAGAAGTTTTTCTTTGACTGAAAAAAGCGCGCTCTTGATCTTACTGCCGTTCCCGTGCGAGACAATTTCAATTTTGGGATATCCCATCACATAAAAAACCCCGTCTTTCCTCAAATAACTCACATAATCGAACTCTTTGCCCTGGTCGGTAATAAAATTCTCCGGCTTTTGCAATTTACCTTCAAAATTTATTCTGTCCCCATATTTATATTCTTCATTAAAATTAGTTGTAATCAAAACTTTGACATGTTTGGCGATTTTAACAGTTAACTTCTGATTGTTTTCGCGAATATTCGGTTCGTCAACAACGATTCCAGTTAAATTTTCGCCAGAAATTTCCGGAATCTTTTTATCCGCCAGGTGAAATCGGAAAATTCCCAAAGAGATAAAAAGAAGGAAGATGCCTATGACGATACCCCATTTATTTTTGAAAATTAAAAAAAGAAAAATGAGAGCAATGGCTAAAATACTCAAAAACAATATTGCGAAAAAATTTATCGCAACAAAAGATCGCAAAAGCACTCCAATCACAAATCCAAAACACACCGCGTAAAAAATCCTATCCTGCATACCTTAAGATTTTTTTAGTTTCACCGGGTCATTATCCGCGAAGCTGGTGGCGATTAGGTCGGCGCGGTCGTTATATTTGTCGCCGTTATGCCCTTCGACATAACTCCACTTCGGTTTAAATTCCTCATTCAATTTATAAAGCTCTTCCCAGAGTTTTCTATTTAACACTTTCTTTTTTTGGGCGCCCCGCCAATTTTGTTCTATCCAATTATGAATCCATTCCGTAATCCCCAAAATCACATATTTCGAATCTGAAATAATTTCTATTTCTCCACTTATTTTTTTTTCTTTCAAATATTTTAGTGCTTCAATCGGCGCGGTGAGCTCCATTTGATTGTTAGTAGCATGATCATTTCTGCCACCGAGTTCAAAAACTTTCCCTCCCACCATAAAAACCGCTCCCCAACCAGCCCGCCCTGGGTTTCCCCGCGCCGCTCCATCGGTATAAATTACAATTTTATTTTCTTTCATATAATGTCAACCACTCGAAGCCGCAGTTCTTCCTTCCCCCGGTAGCGCGAGAGGTCGAAGCTCGCAAGCAGATTGACGTAAAATCCTTCATGGATGGGGCTTTTAAATGAATCGTCATGGGAGAAGAAAGAGATTGCCTTTGCCTTATTGCCGTTTGCGTCAGAAAAATTTATTTCCAAATGTTCGCCTCCGTTTTTCCCGAATTTTTTGATATTTTCTATTTTCACTTTTTCAAAAAGAAAAATCGGCTTCGGGTTTCCATAGCCGAAGGGCGAGAGTTTTTCGATTTCTTGCCAAGTTTTCATATTTACTGCTCCTAAATCAGTATTCAAATCATGATTCGTATCAGTATTTAAATCATGATTTCTTTTTACTTTTTGGAAATTACTCGAAAGCGCCTCTTCCAGAAAATGGATCTTCTCCGTATGGACGGTAAAGCCGCCGGCGAGCTCGTGCCCGCCATAGTCGATGAAATATTCTTTGGTCTCGGTCATCAGTTCCACCACCGAAACCGAGCCGTCGGAGCGACAGGACCCCTTGATCGAATCGCTCTCATCTTTCCCCCAAACGAAAACCGGTTTCTGATACTCATCGGAGATTTTCCCCGCTACTAACCCCAAGACTCCGACTCGCCAAGAGGGATTACCGATCACAATTACGTCTTTCATGTCCCGCTTTTCAAATTTTTTCTTTACTTCACGTATAATTCCGGCAACGATTAGTTTTCTTTCATCATTAATTTTCGACAAATGCTCGGCCAGGACTCCGGCGCGTCCCTCATCCTCGGTTGCAAGAAGTTCAAACGCCCTAGTCGGGCTATCCATCCGGGAAGCGGCATTTAATCTGGGGGTTATCATAAAGTTAATGTCGTCTTCGGATAAGTATCTTGGGTCGATATTCAATTTGGCGAAGAGTTTTTGCAAGCCAGGACGTGGAGATTTCCGCAAAACTTTCAAGCCAAAATAAGCGAGCGCCCTGTTCTCGCCCAAAAGCGGGACCATGTCCGAGAGTGTCGCCAGTCCGGCCATATCGAGCATCCATTTTTCCGAACCATCTTTCAATTTAAAATATTCTCCGTATTTTTTTATAAAAGCTTGCGCTAATTTAAATACAACCCCCGCGCCGGAGAGCATTTTCTCCGGATAACCTGCCCCGTCCTTGGCGGGGTCGTCGACTTTCGGGTTTAATATCGCGAACGCGCGAGGTAAATCAAGGGAGGCAGACCCTCCTTCGTCAAGGCTTCGGCGGGGCAAATGGTGATCAGTGATGATTACATCGACCCCGTCAACTTGGAGCTGGGCCACTTCGGCAACCGCAGTGATACCCAGGTCAACCGTTATCAGTAGTTTCGCCCCGGCGGCGGCAAATTTTTTGACCGCTTCTTTCTTTAAACCGTATCCCTCAAAATTACGCTCCGGGATATAAATTTCGAAATTTTTAAAATTTATTCCCCGAAATAAATCCCGTAATATTACCGCTCCGGGAATGCCATCGCAGTCGTAGTCGGCATAAATGACAATTTTTTCCTTATTCTCAATCGCTTCATATATCCGGACGCAAGCCCGTTCCATATCTTTCATCAGAAAAGGATCGTGTAGGTCACGCTTGTAGTCTGGATTTAAGAAAATATCAGCCTCTGTTTCATCTTTTATCCCCCGTTTCTCTAGGAGCGTTCTTAGTAATTCATCGTACTTTTGCATAAATGGAATTTTAACACACATAGTGTAGAATATATAAATATGGAAAATTGCATTTTTTGCAAAATTGTAAAAGGAGAAATTCCTTCAAATAAAATCTACGAAGACGAAAATGTTTTGGTTTTTTTAGATATTGCTCCGGTTAACTTAGGCCACTCCTTGATAGTACCCAAGAAACACTTCGCAAACATTTACGAAACTCCCGAAGAAACATTGGCCGAGATGATGAAAGCCGCGAAGAAAATCTCCAAAGCCCTAAAGAGCGAGCTCGGCGCGGACGGGATAAACGTGACCATGAACAATGACCCCGCGGCCGGACAGATTATTTTTCACTCGCATATCCACGTAATTCCCCGCCTCTCCGGCGACGGCTTCCCTCTCTGGCACGGCCGAAGGCCTTATCAAGAAGGAGAAATGAACGAAGTAGAGAAAAAAATTATTGGAGGGCTTTGATGCCGGGCAAAGTTCCTTTAGCCAAAAACTCCAAAGTTGCGCCGCCGCCGGTAGAAACAAAAGAGAATTTTTTCTCCATTTTCAGGCGAGAAACAAGAACGACAGTATTTCCGCCGGCAATAATACTTTGAGCTCTTGAACCGGCAACCAGTTTTAAAATCTTCGTGGTAGAAATATCGCCGCCCCTTTCTTCATAAATCCCTAAGGGGCCACCCCATAAAATCAGCCGGGCATTTTTAATAAAGGGCGCGATTTTTTTCACTGATCCCGGCCCAATATCAAAAATTGTTTCATTTTTCTTAATTGCGTTTATCTTTTTTTTCATCAACCCAGTACTTGTACGAACAACCACATCTCCAGGTAGGATAAGCTTTTTGCTTTTCATGATTCTTTTTAAATCCAAGTCAACTTTTTTATAAAGAGATTGACCGATTTCATAACCCTTCGCTTTCAAAAAATTATGGAGAAGCGCTCCACCGACAAAGACATAATCCGCAAGCTGTATATATTTCCGAACAAGGGGGATTTTATTCTCAAACTTTGTGCCGCCTAAAATAAAAAGAAACGGGTGTTCGGGATTCTTTAATACTCTGGAGAGGTTTTTTATCTCTTTTTCAAATTGAAATCCAGCGTACGATGGCAGAAATTTTGGCAGCAATACAATCGAGGCGTCATGTCG
>MFVH01000024.1:5309-16377 GCA_001786015.1 Candidatus Nomurabacteria bacterium RIFCSPLOWO2_01_FULL_46_18
TATCGGCGAGGCTCGCAAGTTTTTTGGCAAAATTTTTATCGCCCTTTTGCTCTCCCGGATTGTTCCTTAGATTTTCGAGCAGTATAACCTCGCCATTCCGCATTTCCCTTGTCACTTTTTTGACTTTTGGGCCGATAACTTGCGGAACAAATTTAACTTTGACAAACTTCTTCATGGCTTTAGCCACAGGGGCAAGTGATTCCGCGCCCTTTCCCAGATGAGAAACTAAAACTAGTTTTGCCCCCTTTCCCTTCAAAAAATTTATGGTCGGCAGTACTTTTATAATTCGAAAATTATCCTCAACTTTGCCATTTTTTATCGGCAGATTAAAATCGACTCGGATCAGAATAGTCTTGCCTCTTATGTTTTTTAGTTTTTTAACGCTTCGCATATTTTTACGATCTCCGTGAATTCTTCCGCGTCCAGGCTGGCCCTTCCAGGAAGAAGTCCGTCGATCCCCCCGTTTTCTAGAAAATCTTTTGCGCTCTTCATGTTAACCGAACCACCGTAAATAATTCGCGTCTCCGCGGCAATCTCGGGAGAGCTCGCGTCCGAAAGCGTCTTCCGGATGAAAATTGCCATCTCCCGCGAGTCGGCCGAGGTCGCGTCATGACGATTGGCTGTGCTTGAAATCGCCCAAACCGGCTCATAGGCGATGACAATTTTGGAAATTAAGTTTTTAGAAACTCCCTTCAGACATCTTTCGACTTGCGATTTTATAACACTAAAGTACTCGTGGTTCGCGTCTCTCTCTTTCTCCCCGACGCAGAGGATTGGAACAAGCCCGGCTTTGAGCGCGGATTTAATTTTCTTATTGACGAAGCCGTCGGTTTCTCCAAGTTCTCTTCTTTCGGAGTGGCCCAGAATCACGTAGCGGACACCAAGATTATAAAGCATCTCTCCCGACACTTCTCCGGTAAAGGCTCCGGCATCTTCCCAGAAAGCGTCCTGCGCGCCTAAAACAATTTTCCTGGAGAATTTTTTGAGCCTCTCTAAGTATAAGTACGGCGGGCAAACAACAATTTCAGTTTTTTTAATTCGAGAAATCCTCCTGGTTAAACCAATGAACAACTTCTCCGCATCTTTTAGGCTAAGCGGGTTCATTTTCCAGTTGCCGATCACTATTTTCTTTTGCCTCATATGGCGAATTATATCATAATGAGTTAAAATAGAGACATTTATGGCTTTCGGCTCTGACAGAAAAATTTCTTCCCGCGGTTTTACATTGATCGAAACTTTGGTCGGCAGTTTTATTTTTCTGCTGGTGGCTCTCTCCGGCTACAGGGCGTTCGCCGCGCTGATGGACGCAGTCATTTTTTCACAAGCTAAAATTGCCGGCACCTCGCTGGCCAATGAAAGCATCGAAATCACACGCAATTTACCCTATGAGGACGTGGGGGTAGAATCTGGAATCCCGAGTGGGAAAATCCCGCGCAATCAAACGTTTGTAAAAGACGGCTATAGTTTTGATCTACAGACAACCATAAGAAATGTCGACGACCTCTTTGACGGCACAATCGGAGGAATTCCGAACGACTCTTCTCCGGCTGACTATAAGTCGGCGGATTTGGACATAACTTGCTCCAACTGTAAAATATTTTCTCCTCTTAGATTCACCACCCTGGTGGCTCCCCGCACTCTCGAAACTGCATCGAATAACGGCGCCCTTTTCATTCAAGTCTTTGACGCAAGCGGTCTTCCGATTCCCAACGCCTCTCTCCATATCGTAAATACGCAAACAAACCCGGATACGATCATCGATGAACTTTCTGACAACGAAGGGTGGATAAAAATCGTAGACGCACCGCCCGGCACCAATGCTTACAATATTCTGGCAACTAAAGAGGGATACTCCCGAGATGAAACATATCCCCCCGGAGGAGCGGCCGGACCGGACCCGCTTAAACCAGATGCCACAGTCGTTGTCCAGGAAGTAACCCAGCTGTCGCTCTCGATAGACAGAACAAGTTCACTGAATGTTTCCAGTATCGATCAAGCCTGTGTGATATCCCCTAATGTGGGCTTTTCCCTGACCGGCTCAAAACTTATCGGTGCGCCCTCGGTGCTTAAATACCCCACCCAAAACTTTACGACCGATGCTTCCGGAGGTTACCTCGTTTCAGATCTAGAATGGGATAATTACTCTGTTTTGCTCACTTCCATTTCTTACGACTTAGCGGGAGCAAGCCTTTTACCCTCCTTTGCTCTAAACCCGAATGAAAATAAGGCGCTCAATTTGGTCACCGTGCCGCATTTGGACAAAGCTCTTTTGGTTTCAGTAAAAGATCCCAATGGAGCAGCCATTGATGGAGCGACAGTGCGCTTGGAAAAAACCGAATTTGATGAAACCAAAAACACCAACTCCGGGGCCTGCCCGACGCCGGGGCAAGTTTTCTGGAACGGACTTCCGGACGGCGAATATACCCTAACCGTTTCCAAGACAGGATTTCAAACTTCGATTATCACCCCTCTCAATCTGTCTCTTCCTTGGCAAAATCAAATTATAATTCTGTCGCCTTAAAATGAAGAAAAAATGGCAAAAGCGAAAAGGATTTCTTTTACTGGAAGTACTTTTTGGTATTTCTATTTTTGTCATCGTGGCCATTGCGATTACTCTCTTCGCCCGGAACATCTGGATTTATGGAGCCTACATTTCGACCGGCTTGAGTGACGCCAACGACGGGAAAAACGCACTAAAAACAATTGTTAAGGAAATACGCACGGCCTCGGCCGCCGATACCGGAGCATATGTCATAAGTTTGGCCGCGTCGGACACTTTCACTTTTTACTCCGATATCGACAGCGATGGGCTTAAAGAAAAGGTTAGATATTTTTTAAGCGGTTCGGAGGTGAAAAAAGGGGTTATCAAACCTTCCGGTAGCCCGCTGTCTTATAATCCCGGGAGCGAAGCGATCTCAACTCTGATCTCGAGTGTAATCAATACCGATATTTTTGAATATTACGATAAAAACTACGATGGAACTACGGATCCCCTGACAACGCCAATCGATATGCCTTCCGTTCGCCTGGTAAAAATAACCATAAGTATCGATAAGGATCCGAACCGAGCGCCCGAAGTGACTACTTTTTCCACCCAAGTTTCAATCAGAAACCTGAAAGATAATTTATGAAAAAAGAAAGAGCAAATTTGAAGAGGGGCATAATTATAATCCAGACGGTAGTCTTTGCCGCCGTCGCGGTAATCATCATTGGGGCGCTGGCCAGCTTCGCGGCTACCACCATCAAGGGCGGGCGAATAAATTTTAACCGCGAACAGGCGTTTCAAGCCGCCGAGGCGGGAATAGATTATTATCGCTGGCACCTGGCTCACGCACCGAATGACTACACCGACGGCGGAGAAGGGGCGGGACCCTATGTCCACTTCCTAAAAGACAGGGAGGGAAACACTGTCGGCCAATTTTCTCTCGAGATCACCGCGCCGCCCCCGGGTTCAACTAAGGTGGTGATAAGGTCCACCGGTTCGGCGACGGTTGATTCCTCTTTTCTAAGAACAGTTGAAAGTTCGGTAGCCAAACCGTCAATCGCCAAATATGCGGTGGCCGGAAACAACGCTTTTCGTTTTGGCGCCGGAACTGAAATTTTCGGCCCAATTCATATAAACGGCGGAATCCGCTTTGACGGCTTAGCCCACAACTTGGTCAGCAGCGCGGCTACGACCTATACCGATACCGACGGCGACGCCTGCACCACCACCAATTCCTGGGCGGTGCACACCTGTCTTTCTCCGCAGGATCCAACGTCACCAACCTCGCTTCCGCCTCGACCCGATGTCTTCGAAGCTGGACGGCTGATCAGCCAACCTTTAATTGATTTTTCCAGCTTTACCGCCGACTTGGCCATCCTTAAGTCAAAGGCTCAATCGGCAGATGGATTTTACCAGAACCTAGCTGGAACCGGATACGTCGGGTACCATATAGTTTTAAAAACAAATGATACATTCGATCTTTATAAGATAAACTCCTGGGCAGATCTGGGAAACTGCTCCGGCACGAGTTCAAGCTGGAGCGTTGGTACGCAAACGCTTCAAGGAAATTACCCGTTTCCGGTAAACGGAATCATTTTTTTGGAAGACCATACAGTGGTGGATGGACAAATAGACGGCGCACGGCTTACTATCACGGCCGCCGACCTGATCAGCCCAATCGTCTACAAAAATATAATCATCAACAATGATGTTTCCTACACTAATTACGACGGCGCCGATGCAATAGGGCTAATCGGACAAAACGGCGTGAAAGTTGGAATGATAAGTGAGGATAATTTGAAAATCGACGGGGCGCTAATCGCTCAAAATAGTAGCGTCGGAAGATTCTACTATGTCGGTAGCAACTGCTCTTACAAAAATCGCTCCATTATTTCGCTATATGGCATGATTGCTTCTTTCGCCCGCTACGGGTTCGCCTACACCAACGGCACAGGATATGCCACTAGAAATATAACCTACGACGCAAATTTACTGTACGCTCCACCGCCGGATTTCCCGCTGACTGCCGACGAATACCAGATACTCTCCTGGCAAGAAACGTCCAACTAGAATTATTTTATCTCATCCAAAATCGAATACAAAGGCGAAATCATCGAGATGGCGAAAAAGCCGACACCGGCGCCGATTACGATCATCAGGACCGGTTCGATGATGGTGGATAGATTTTTGGTCTTGTTCTCAATTTCTTCTTCGTAAAAATTTGCGATTTGCGAAAGCATGTCCGAGAGTTTCCCCGTCTCCTCCCCGACTTCCGTCATCTCCGACATCATCACCGGGTAAAGGTTCGAGTGGGCTTCGAAGGCCTGGGAAAAGGGAGACCCTTTTTCGATTGCGAGCTTCGCCTCCCGCAGAACCGCCTTATAATAAATATTCTGAACAACGTCTTCGGTGATCTCGAGGGCTCGGCCGATGGAAACGCCGGCTACCAAGAGCGACGAGATGGTGCGGGCGGTCCGGGCAGTATTCAATTCCTTGGCTAGTTTACCGACAACCGGCAAGTGCAGAACGAAAAAGTCAACGTACCTGGCCATAAATTTCGCCCGAAAAAGAGCCACCAGTGAAATTCCGCCGAAGAAAATAAGAAGAAAAGTCAAAATCAAGTGATTCGAGAAAAAATTCCCGAGCGCGATGAGAAAGCGGGTCGAAGCCGGGAGCTCCACCTCGAGTTCCTTGAAGGTGCTGGCCAGGGTTGGAACGACAAAGGCAAACAGTAAGACACCGATAATCACCATCGCCGAGAGAATGATGCCGGGATAAATCATGGCGCCGCGGACCTTTTTGGTGAGGGCGTGAGATTTGTCCAGACTGACACCAATGTCGGTGAGCGCGTTGGCGAGATTGCCCGATTCCTCGCCGGCGCGCACCATCGAAACGAAGAGCTTCGAAAAAACTTTTGGAAATTTCGCCAGGGCCGAAGAAAGCGTCTCCCCGATATTGATATCAGCCGAGAGCGAAATCAAAATTTTATTGAGGGCGGCGTTTTTGGTTTGTTTCTCCAGCACCCCAAGGGCCCGGGCTAAAGAAAGCCCGGCCCGAAGCATCCCGCTTAAATTTTTACAGAAAATTATCTGCTCGGAAACGCCGACTCGGCCGATAATTTTTTGCAACAAAAGCGAAGGGTCAAAAGAGTGTTTATTTTTTTCTTTGATTGAGATCGGAGTACTGCCCCGCGAGCGCAGTTCATGGGCCAGGGTAAAGCGGTCGATCGAGTCCATCACCCCTTCATAAACTTCCCCAGTCTTTGATTTTGCTTTGTATGCGAATAACATGCTTGATAAACTTGATGAACTTTTTTACTTTATAACTACTCCGACACCACTCGAAAGACTTCCTCAAGCGTGGTGATGCCGAAGATTGCCTGGAAGATTCCGTCTTCGATCATCGTCATCATCCCTTCGGCCTTCGCCTGCCTTTCCAAATCATCACCCGAGGCGCCTTTAATGATCATTTCCTTGATAGTCGGCGTAACTTTCATCACTTCATGAATGCCGACTCGATTGGAATAGCCGTCCGGCGAGTCTCCGCTCTTCACCGCTTTATAAAAAGGAACCTTCTCCCACGTATCTTTCAGTCCGATTATTTTTTCGGCCCGAAGCAGGCCAAGCATCCGATCTAGATCGACAAGCTTGGCCAGATTTTTCTCTTCCGCCGCGGAGAGAAAATATTTTTCCTTGTTGGGCAAGAGCCGGCGCACCAGTCGTTGAGCAATAATCGTCTTGACGGTGGAAATTATGAGGAAGGGCTCGACACCCATATCAATCATTCGAGGAATGGCGCCGGCGGCGGAGTTAGTGTGAATCGTCGAGAGCACCAAATGGCCGGTGAGCGAGGCGTTGACCGCCAGTCCGGCGGTTTCTCTGTCACGGATTTCCCCGACCATGATGATGTCCGGGTCTTGGCGAAGAAGCGAACGAAGACCGTTGGCAAAAGTGAGTCCGATCTCCGGCTTCACTTGCGTCTGATTTATTCGAGGCATCTGGTATTCAATCGGGTCTTCGACGGTGGAGATATTTACCTCCGGCTTATTCAGAATCTCGAGCATAGTATAAAGAGTAGTGGTCTTGCCGCTTCCGGTCGGACCAGTCGCTAGAAGCATTCCGGTTTTCATTTTCAGCGCTTCATGGATCCGTTCCAACGCCTCCCCGTGAAAGCCAAGCCCTTCCAATGAAAATCCGCGGGCGTTTTCCTTGAGAATTCGCATCACCGTTTTTTCGCCGAAGAAAATCGGCAAGGTCGAGACGCGAAAAGAATATTCTTCGCCGTTCTGGCTTGTTTTGAATCGCCCGTCCTGCGGCAAACGTTTTTCATCCAGCTTCAAATTGGAGAGCACCTTGATACGGGCGGTAATTCCGGCGCCAGCTCCTTTCTCTAAGACCATCGCGTCGTGGAGAATTCCATCAATGCGGTAGCGGATGGTGAGTTCATGTTCGCCCGGCTCGATATGAATATCCGAGGCGTTCTGCAAAATCGCGTGAAAAATTAATGAGTCGACAATTTTTACTACCGGCAGATCTTCGGCGAGTTCCTTTTCCGATTTTCCCTCTTCGCCCGCAGTTTCAGCGGCACTTAGCGCGTTCGATTCTTTTTGGATGATGTTGCCGAATTCGGCTTGCAAACTTTTGCGATATTGGACCAAGACCGCTTTGATCGAAGCGCTGTCGGTCAGGCGCGCTAAAATTTTAAGCCCGGATTTCTTTTTGATAAAATCAATCACCGGCAGGTCGTCGGCGTCAAGCATCGCCACTTCTAGCCCATCCTCGCTTTTTTTGTAGGCGACGATGTTGTAATTTCTGGCGATCGGCTCGGGAATGAGAGAAAGAACGGAGGCGTCGATTTTCTGCTCCCCGAGGTTCACGTAGGGAATGCCGAGCGCGTGCGCTTCCATCCGACGCAAATCAGTCTCCCCGATTTTCCCTTCCGAGAGCAAGATGTCGCCCAGTTTTTGTTTTTTCTCTTTAGCTTTTTTCGAAAATGCCTCAATATCCGAGCGCGTCACCAGCCCGGATTCTAAAATAAATTTTTTGAGATCTTCCTCTTTAATTTCCATTAACAATATTATACCAAAAAATACAAAACCCCGGTGCGTCCATGCACACCGGGGGTTTCACTACGCTTCTTTGCTACTTTGGTAGCGGCGCCACGATATCGGCGATAATCCGCCCGAGGACATACACAAAAAACAAGGTCCCCAGCATCGCCACAACCGTGGTCACTCTTTCTCCTATCTGGCGCTCGCTCGCCATATGACCTCCAGGAATGGGGGTTGACAACCTACTCGATGTATATTATAGCATATTTAATATGCAAAAGTCAATAGCAAAAGACCCTTATTTTATGGACATAACGACTGCCCCACGGGCAATTGCTTCTCATAGTCAGTTATGATTCTTGCAGACTCCGATTGTCCCCAAGTGGCCGGGGGTTCTCCTACAATGTTCGTGAGTTGTTGCACGACGGGTGGTCCGCCTGCTTCTATGGATTTAATCAGTGCCAGCGTATCTACTCTCCATCCTTCTTTTACTATTAAAGTTTCGGGAGCCATCATGTACAGCTTGTATTGCGCAGTATTTCTAAGTTGTGAGGAATCCCATAATATCGGTTGTCTATCCCATTGACCAGTCCCTAACGAACCGGGGGCTCTGCGAGCCGCTTCATCCACTTCGATATAATAAGGGAGGTTGCGCCAGTTTGTCGAAACCGGATTCGATGCTGGGCCACTACCTGCGGCACTCCATGTCAAGAAGAGTACGCGCCAGAATTTACCAGTCGATGGTTGTACATATAGATTCCAATATCGCACAGCGACAGTACCTGGAAAAGATGGGTCAACGGCCGTTTCCGTCCGAGTCCCCAAGAAGCGCCATTCGCTGGGACTGCTTGGTAAATATTGAAGGTCCTTTGCTGTAAATGAATCCATTGGGCCTCCTACTACCGCAACGCCGATTATGCCAACCGGAGTTTCTGCCAGGGAAGTAGGTCTCGGCATACAAGCGGTGGGGGTGGTGGGAGTTGTCGGTGTTGTTCCTGTCCCCGTTCCAGCAACCGTTATCGTCACGTTTTTTGTCGCCGTTCCGCCGGAGCCGGTGCAGACCAAAGTATAAGTGGTAGTCTGCGCGGGGCTGACGCTCATGCCACCGAAGTTTGCATAAGTTGTCGAGCCGGAAGCGGAAGAATTCGAAAGCGCGCAAGTTGAAGCGCCGATCGCGTTCCAAGTAATACCGGACCAGGCACCGGCAGAAATTGTTGGAGGATTAGCGGAGAAATTTATGGAGAGTGTTCCTGTCCCTCCGGTGGATCCTGTCGCGCCAGTTCCGCCAACGGTTGCGCCCACCGTCCCGAGCGGGGCATTGATATCCGCTTTCCCTATATTCGCTTCATCCGCCCAGCCAACCAAGATCGAGCCGGTCAGAGTTGAGAAATGCACCTGCCACCACCAGCCTGTGCTTGAAACCGGCCCGCCGATAACAGTCCCGCGAGTGCCGGCCGGATAAGTGGTAAGCAGTCTTTGGGATAAGCCTGCTTCGCTCCGAATGCTTGCGCTCCCGGTCGTTTGCACATAGTCGCCGATTGTAAATTTTCTAGAACTAATTAGGGAAGTAGTTGGAACATATGGAGCATATGTGACTGGTTGGGAAATCGGAGAAGAGGTACCGGAACATGGTTTGCCGGTTGTAGTACTAAAACCATAAGAAGAGGTACAACCCGCGGGGTAAGTAACTCCTGCGCCGGAACACGATGCGCCGGTTGTCACGCTAAAGCCGGAGGTTGATGTGCAACCCGGAGGTAAATTGGAAATTCCCGAACAGGCTTGTCCGGTGGTAGTACTAAAACCGGAAGTCGAGGTACAACCGGCGGGATATGAAACTGTCGGAGCGGGTGCAGTTGGAACTGGAGCGGGAGTATAAACGGATGGAGAAGTGGGAGGACGCGCGAAGCGAGTAAGGTATTCTGAAAAGAATTTATTAAATACCGTTGTAGAGATTGCGGCCTCCGCTTGTGTCATTCCGCTGGCGAGCCTTCCATTGATTGTGCTTTGCCAGAGTGTCGGCGCATAGTCCACTGTCCAATTAGCTGAGCCGGAAGAAAGTGCCCACGCCCAATCCCAAGCCGTGACCCACCCGAGGAATTCTGGTGACTTAAAAGCTTGTGATTGATTGACCCGATACCACATAAAACGATCATAACCCTCCGGTGTATCCGGCACCCAGCCAAGCAACATCGCCTCTTGAAATTGATCGAAGTTGCCACCAAGATACGTACCGTTTTTGAAAAGGTCCCAATTATTTCTGACAAGTGCAACCATTGCCGCAGCTGGTGCGTCTTGATTCGAATAGAGAGGACCGGCGGGAAGGGGCGCATATAGCAACTGCGGAGAACCGGGTACGCCCGCCGTCTGCGCTTCAAGACTTGCCAAGGGAAAAAACATAGCAAGGAGGAGAAAAACTGCAATTTTTAATTTTGAATTTTTAATTTTGAATTTCACTAGATCTCCTTATAGGTTGGGGTCTTGTAAACCGGCAGGGTCGAAGCTCCGGAGGCGGTGACACAATTTGCCGAGCCGATAGGGGCGAGCAGGGAATCGGTCACGCTCATGCTCATCGATTTTTGTCCGGAGGTTGTATAGGCTTTCACATATGGATTGCCTGTCCCGCCGGAAACATCCGTCCCGTTCCAAGAATATGAATAAGGTGGAGTTCCGCCGGAGGCAGTGGCTGTCCAAGTAACTTCCTGGCCGATCGTTGCCGAGGAGAGGTCCGACACGCAGCTGACCGGTCCGGGGGCATCGCTGACTGCTACATTCACCCATAGAGAACAGTTGTTGTTGTTATCCGATTCGGCGATCGTACCAGACATGGACATATTGTTATCCGCGCAAAGTCGGACGGAACAGGTGTTCGCACTGCATTGGCCGGAAGCGAAGGTGTAGGAAGAAGAAGAGACGTTGGCGGGAGTGCCCGCGGCGAGAGGGCCGGCGGAGTTCGCGGAGATGGCGGTGAAAACGGGGTTCCCGCCACCTGCCGAAGTGGAGAGCTGGAAGAAGTTGAGGAATGAACTTCCGGTCGAGGCGCTTCCCTGATTAGTGACCAGGCCGGAGAAAGTAACCGGCGTGTCCACGGTCGCGGAGGAAGGCGATGGACCGTTGGCGACGAGATCCGGTTGAGAGACTGGATCCTCGGCGCAGAGTGTTCCATTCCAAGAGGTGCCGGAAGTACAAGTGGCGGTAACTACAATCCCGCCACCACTTGGAGAAGTGGGAACAAGCGATTTAGCGTTGTTGTAGAGATAGAAAGTTCGACTTGAATATGGAATGGTGACGCTCGATTTGGTGCCCGAATCGGCGGTGCCGGTAGTGACAGGAGGAGTGACAACCGTTCCGGCGCTGGGATATGAAGAAGTAACTTGAGACCCGCCGACAACTTCCGGATTAGTCACATTCCAAGTGAGGGTAGTGGTACAACTGCTGGCGTTCAGAGCGATGGTGCAGTTGGGGCCGGAGAGGGTGCCGGACATTACCGGAGCCGCAGATACCGTCACGTTCGTCCAGGCGCTACAATTATTTCC
>MFVH01000025.1:0-116 GCA_001786015.1 Candidatus Nomurabacteria bacterium RIFCSPLOWO2_01_FULL_46_18
AGGTTGCTTAGCACCTCCCCGAAGCTTATCGCAGCAACGCCACGTCCTTCATCGCCATTTTGTGTCAAGGCATCCACCGTACGCCCTTAAATTTCCTGTTAAGAAATTTGAAAACC
>MFVH01000025.1:176-1352 GCA_001786015.1 Candidatus Nomurabacteria bacterium RIFCSPLOWO2_01_FULL_46_18
ACACAAAAAGACCCTTCTCGAAGTGTCTTTGATAGCTTTCAATTTTCAATCTGCAATCTTACTGAAATAAAAAACCCCGCCGGAGGCGGGGCAAGTAGACAAAAGAATGGGCCTACGTGTACCGCCTTTTGTAAGTGTTTTTTCTGATATTCATACCGATAAAACAAGTATAGTCGAAACGAAAAAAGATGTCAACCGTCGCCCGGGCGGGGCAAGCTGTGGACATCTTTTTTCTCGAAAAAATTAAACTAACCCAATTAAACTAACCCTTAGATCCTTCGTCGTTCACCTTGGCAAGAAATCTAGCCGCTGTATCCTTTCCGCCCAAACCGAAAGCAAGACCCCCGGCAAGCGCGAGCATCCCGATGAGTCCGGTGAAAAGAACACCCATATACTCACGCGCAATGCCTAGCTCGCCCAAGGCGATGATTAAAGCAAATATCCAGACGGCGTACTTGGTAATCGTCCCAAGCATATTCGCCGAGGCTACGCTCATTGCTCGAGTGCTTGCCGCCACTAGCTTAGCCACCGCTTGAGAAACGACAGAGGCGATTATCAAGATGAAAGCGGCAACAATAACGTGCGGTAGATAGCCGATTACATCTTCAACCAAGAACATCCTGATGGAGTCCAGGCCCAACAGATCAAGCGAGGGCAAGAGAAACACCAAAACGATGAACCACTTGGCAACTTGTCCGATAAAGTGGCCGGTGTTCAGATTCATTCCTGCCTGCCTTAATAAATCATCGGCCTTGACCGAAGCCAAAAGCTTGTCAACCTTCAGCGCGCCTAAAACTTGCTCGAAAGCCCTGGCAACCAAAGATCCCAAAACCCAGCCAATGATAAAGAGAACAACGGCAAGTATCAGCTTGGGGGCAAATTGGACGGATCCGATCCACAGATCTTGAAGTGATCGTGAGAAAACATCGCCCCAGGTAACCCAAATATTATTCATAATTATTTATAATTGATAAAACTTTTAAGTTTTCGACCCTATAAAGCTATTCTAGTATTATACCAAGTTCTGGGCTTTTTTTGGAGTTTGTGTGGATAACTCTTTAGCCTGAAAAATAACTTCGTGGGGAAAGTCGAGGATGTCGCGGACAAGCTTATCGTACATATTTAAGCGGTAAATAAACTCTTTGGTATCAAAAGTGGCGTAGACAAGCTCCATCC
>MFVH01000025.1:1413-12995 GCA_001786015.1 Candidatus Nomurabacteria bacterium RIFCSPLOWO2_01_FULL_46_18
GAGCCCTTCGATCTCCGGCGCGTACTCGAAACCCGGGTCGAAAGACCAGGCCTGGCCTCGCTTCTTCACAAAACCGATTGAGGAGAGCATTTTGAGTTCGCGGCGGGCAAGATCGGGGTTAACCCGACTGCGCTTGGTCACGTCTTTTCCCTTAAAGGACTTATTCGGATTAAGGAGAAACAGCCGCATAATCTTGACTCGAGCGGGACTCCCCAATATTTTCCCCAGAATTTCCATAAACGATATAATACAATGGAAATCTATTTATTTCAACTCCACTTTTCCACCCGCCTCTTCGATTTTCTTTTTCAAGTCTTCCGCCTCGGCCTTCTTCATTCCCTCTTTTAAGGTTGAAGGCGCGCCGTCCACCAAGTCTTTGGCTTCCTTCAGACCAACCCCGAGCACTTCTTTAACTACTTTCATAACCGCGATCTTTCCTTCACCGGCCGAAGCCAGTGTTACTATGAAGGAATCTTTTTCCTCCTTCGCTTCGCTGGCTTGCCCGCCTCCGGCGGGAGCCGCAACCGTGGCCGCGCTCACTCCGAATTTTTCTTCGATCGCTTTTACCACGTCGTTTAGTTCCAGAACTGTCGCTTTATCTAACCATTCTAACAATGTATCTTTATTCATAATTTTATACTTTTAACTTTATAAACTTTCTACTTGCCTTTGGCAACTTCACTAACCGCTATCGCCAGTCTCTGCATGGGAGACTGAAGAAGAAACGCGAGTCTCGAGAGCAACCCTTCGCGCGACGGAATGGTGGCAATTTCTCTCATTTTCTCCGCGCCTACGAATTTCCCTTCGAAAATTCCACCCAAGATTTTTAGAATCCCCTTACGCGCGGCGCCGAAATTATAAACTTCGCGAGCGCTTGATATCGGATCTTTGGAATATGCAATCGCGACTTCGCCCGGAAGTTCAGGCATTTCTCCTTCCGCTCGCCCTGCGAAGGCTCGCCGAAGCAGGGTCTTTCTTCCCACTTTATAATTTACTCCTTTTTCCCTTAACCCTCGGCGAAGAACGGTCTCATCCCCCACGTTTAGGCCGTGAAAATTTAGGAAAACCACTGATTTAGAATCTTTCGCTACTCCTTCAAATTCTTTAACTATTTCTTCTTTTTGAGATTTTTTTAATGCCATAAATAAAAAAACGGCTCTCGCCGCAAAATAAATTCGACCACTCTAGAGGACTTACCTGTGCGCCTCTCGTCTTTGCGGTATTTCTATCCTAGCACACTTCCCCGTTTTCGCAAGTGGTAAAAGTCTGGGTGCCCGTCTCCCCGCCATTGCTAAAGTAGCTCACTAGAAATACTCCCAGAAGCCCCAGAATTATCATTCCGGTAAACATAATCAGCGTTTTAAGAAAATGGCGGGTGAACATGATCTAATTATAACAAAAATCCCGCCGAAGCGGGATCTTTGTTAACCCCTTTCTCCCCTTGTCAGGGAAAGACCTCTCTTTATTAAGGAGAGGGGTAAAAGGGTGAGGTGAGGGTTATTGCATATTCGCTTTGGCTCGGCTCATTGGACCCAAAAGTCCGTCGGCCACCAGGCCGTTAGCCGCCTGCCAAGCTCTGGCTGCGGCCATGCTAAGCGGTCCGCAAACTCCGTCAACCACGAGTTGTGGATTTGCGCCATGGGCATTGAGATACATCTGCCAAGTTCGGCAGGCATCGTTCCTTGTTCCCTGTCGGACCAAGGTGCTGACAGCTGTGCCGAAACTAGAAAGAGTGCCTCCACTACCGCTTCCTCCCACTCCCGGAGTACCGGGGCTGGCTGGAGTAGCCGGAGTTGCGGGCGTAGCCGGAGTTCCGAGACATTGCTGACCCGTTACCGGACTAAACAAGTTACCCAAACCGCATCCAGGCGGAGTTACGCTTGAAGGACATGCCTGCCCAGTCGTTGAACTGAACAAGTTGCCGGGCGCGCATCCTGCAGGAGTTGCTGGAGTAGCCGGTGTTGCAGGAGTAGCGGGCGCAACAGAACCACCGCCCCCTCCGCCACCACCACCTCCTCCTCCTCCACTTGAATCAGGTGTACATTCACTCGTGGAAGCCGTGAGGGTGATAGTTTCTCCACCCGTGCCACCATAAATGGTAACGGTTTTAAGAAATGCGGCAGTACAGCTTTGAACCGCTTGCGAAGTGGTAACTCCGGAAACAACAAGGTCTCGACTGGCAGACGTGATAGTGAAAGTGTCCCCGTTTGGAACAATTACATCAATGCTTCCCGTACCCACAACTAAGCTGGTTGCTTCTGAACCGGAAAGAATCGTTAAGTTGACATCCGGTGAAGAAAGATCAACCGTCTGGTCCGCACTCCAAGTAAGAGCCTGGGCGTTTGCAAATGTTGCCAGACCGAAGACCGCCAATATTGCCAGAGCAAACAATCCTAATCTTAATTTATTTTTCATTTTGATTTCCCCGCTTCGCCCTGAATTTTCATTGAAGGGCTACGCAGGACAAGTAATTTTCAGACCTACAGAACCGACCGGTTAAGAATAATTTTCTGTAGAATTTTTAATTAAGGATTGTTTGTTAATCAACTGGCGCTCCTGAGTATAATTGAATATATCTAACTGCACCGTTAACAATAACCTTTATATAGCCATCAGCAGTGCTTGGTTCTGTTGCGGGGGCACTGTTCCAAACCAAAGGAATCGTGCTGGTCAAGGTCAGAACGGAATCATAGGTCTGGCTACCAGTCTGGGTTTCCGGCTTCTCAATTTTAATGGCCTGGAAATTGCCAGTAATAGCAGCAGCAGAAAATGCAGATCGGAATCGAAGACCGGTTACGTCGCCGGTAATTGTTCTCGCTCCGGCGTCATCAGTTACCAATTCAATTTGCGCTCCTCTTACATCTCCTCCAATATCCCCGGTTGTTCCTTTGAGATAAGCATCGATATGAGCCCCGATAATTGACCCAGTAGTCAACTCAAAACCATTATTAACCCGTGGAGATATTTCAACACCGGTAACTCCGCCGGTAGTCTTGGTTATCCCTACTCCCGGTTTTATTTGCGCACCGATAAAATCTCCAGTAGTGCTGGTACTATCTGTTCTGGAATTGAGCTTTATTGTATTTGTGAGAGTGCCATTAAGCGACATTGCCGCGGCAGTGCTTGTGATTGTCAAAGCTCCATCGCTTGTGACCGTCAAAGCGCCAAGTGTCAGAGCGGCCTCCGCTTGCACAGCTCCAACTCCTACGACCAGAGCCAGAGCAATCAAACCTAAACCTAAACCCTTAAATATTTTTTTCATAATTTATAATAAGTTAATAATAATCAAAAACGTTAAAAGCGCATTCGACACGCTTATATACTTGTAATTATACAATACAAATAAATACTACAACACAAAAACTGTGCATAACTTATAAATACAACCCCCTTAATCCCCCCTCCAGAGGCGGACAGGCCTTGTCAGGGGAAAACCTCACCCCTTTCCCCTCTCCATAAATTTTTATGGAGAGGGGTGGATGCGAAGCAGACGGGGAGAGGGGTTTGAAATTACTTTCCTTGCTCCGCTAAAGTTTGAGCTATGTTACTTTCCGGACTAAGCGGACCGTAAAAGACAAGGTTGTCCTTTACGAGATGCAAAACTTGAGGCGCCCAAAGGGCGTCCTTTATGGGGTTCAACTGAAAGTTATTCTTGGTTTCATCAGCGGGATCTTTTGTAACTTGCAATATATACCCATCTTTAAGCTGTAAATCAGGGAATATTGCCAGCTTGCCTATATATACTTCCCCGGTCGTAAAATACACTATAGAATAATCATCGTTCACTATCCCCAACTGTCTGCCAAACAGGCTAAGCCCAAGAACCACAATCAAAATCGCTACCACTACTAAAATTTTTACTTTATTGTGTGACATATAAGTATTATAAATCAAACAACAACAAAAAACCACTCCCGTCGGAGTGGTTTTAAGAATACCTTTTAAGGCGTATTAGCCAATCAACTAATGACTATGATTACTCACCGTCATTCAAGAAGATTTGAGGTGTCTTGAAGTCTACAAGATTAAAGGTGTAGCCCAAGTTGCCGTCTATCGCTGTAAGAGCATAAACTAGGTCAGCAAGTGCTACATCAAAGAATCCATCAACCATGTCAGTCGCACCATCGCGGATGTCCACGTTGATTGAGAAGCGTTCTGTATCATCCTCTGCCACTAAGAATGTAGTGTTAGCAGAAGCTGTAGCTCCACTTGGTGAAGTAAGCGTTGCTACTACAGTACCTGCACCAGTAACAGTAAGATCAGCCTCTCCTGATCCTCCAGCTTCAAGTGGGGCAGAAGCATCAATGTAGATATCTCCATCCCATGCAGTTACATCAAACGTAATAGTGAACAAACCCGTGTCACTTGGCTGAACTGTAACCTCACCAGCAGTTTTAACTGCTGTAGCGCTTACTAATTCAAGCGTAAAGCCCACATCGCGAATTTCAGACGCAGTGCTGTTAGCAGTACCGGTCTTGTCCGCATCCGCAAGGTTCTCGCCTGTTTCATCTTCGGCGTCGAAGGTTGCAAGGTCGGTTTCAGTTTCACCGAAAGCGGCCGCAATCGTGTCGGCAACATCAAGCGCACCGGAGAGAGCGACAAACTTACCTTTTACCACGAAGTTTACTGTATCGCCCGCGTCAATGACATAATCAAGGTCATCGAATAAGACAACTTGGGTATCTGCACCGCCGGCAGCTGCGCCGTCAACGGCCTCCGAACCAATTTCAACTCCATCCGCAAAGAGGCGGAGAGTGGTAACAACATCACCCGGCTCGTCAAAGTCGGTTCCAGCCGCCTCTGTCGAAGTAAGGGTAACCGGAAGATCATCAATGGTTACATCCGAGTCGCCTTCTATTTCAACATCGAAGGCAAGGATTGGAACATTGTCGGTAGTATTAGTTGCGTCAACATTGATAAGGTGCGCATCATTGACTAACTTGTTAGCAGTTCCAGATTCGGTAATTTTCAATTCAGTATCGGCTGACGTTGCGAACGACTCAAAAGAGAACGTCGTAGCGGCAACCGTCGGGTCTTCAGAAATTGAAGCCCCAGTAGCATCAACGAAACGAAGAGAAGTCATATCAACTGTCCAAGTGTCTGCAGCATCGTTAGTGTCCAGATTGCTTACACCAGAAATAGCTACGTACAAGATTTCCGTGTCCCCTGCATCAATGACCGCGCTTGAATCAAGCGAGACTGTCTTTGTCCAAGCATTGTTATCATTGAACTCGTCACCATCTTCCCGAGCAACTTCTGTACTGCCAAGCCAAATGGATACATCTTTAGCGTAGTTGTCAAAGTCGCTGGCTGCGGTGCCCTCGTCAAACACGAGCCGAAGCGCGGTCAGACGAATGTCCGAATCATTGCTATTCTCGATTTCAAGACCGACAACTTTTACATCATCCGCGTCTTCACCAACTTCTTCGTTGCTAAGACCAGAAGCCAAGTCATATGAATCAACAGAGCCTGCTCCACCGGTCAAAAGACCAGATGTTGAAGGTGTTGAACCACCAGAACATGAAGCTCCTGTAGTTGGACTAAATCCTGCAGTTGAAGTACAACCTGCCGGAAGAGAAGTCCCACTTGAACATGAAGCGCCAGTAGTCGGGCTGAATCCAGCGGTTGAAGTACAACCGGCCGGAAGACCTGATACCGGAGCGCCAGTAAGACCTGCTAACACAGCGCCGGTCAAAGGACCGACAACGCCGTCAGCGGCAAGTCCGCGAGCTGCTTGGAATGCCATAACAGCCGCTTTGGTTTTTGCGCCGAAGTACGAGGACTCCAATCCTGGAGAACCCGCGCCAACGCTAGAAACCAAGTAACCGTTCGCGTTAAGAGTCTGTTGCAGACTCATAACTTGTGAACCGGTCGAACCCATCTTGAGAGTGCCAGTGTGCATATAAGCAGCACTAGCAGTCAGTGCGAAAGCAAACAAAGCTCCAGCAACTATGACCGCAACAATCGTAATCCCAAGAAGAGATTTTGATTTTAATACATTACTCATAATATTTTTTTACTAATTTTCTGCGCTACTAATTTTAGTTTCGACAAACTAAGAGCGCATTTTCTTATCATTACTTCCCCCGCATTAATTTTTAATAAATAATAATGAGCGGGCAAAAATAATGAACAGATATAAACTTACATCGTTCCGACGTAAAGCCGGAGCAATGACAATTGCTATTATAATACGCCCCTAAAATATGGGCAATATTACCTTTGTGGATAACTCCTATTGTATGTGACGAATATAAAGGGCCAAAACTTACAACCGGTAAATCGGGCTATTTTTTAACGAAATATCTGCTCCATCTTTTCGCCCCCGTTCGGTAAAGGACATTGTCCTTTACCATAGAAATAAGCTCCCTTTGGAGTGTCTTTTCGCTTATTGCTTGTCCTTTAGATTTTAGCGCCTCTTCAATGTCCTTGATGCTCATCCCTCCCGCTTTATCCTTTAAGATATTTTTTATATTTTCCCTTCTTTGGTTTTTGTGCTCATTTGATTTGTCCGATATATTCTGAAGGGCATGAAGCAGAGTGCCTCCTCTCTGTACACCGATCCGAGTTTTTTGTCCTTTAGATGAAGCGGACAATAATTCTCTATCAGCACTATTTGCAAAAAGTTCAGATAGGACAACCGGACTTCGATGCATACCTTTGATTGATCTCTCGAGCTCTAAAAACTCTTTTTTAAGAATGGTGAAGTTCATTTCCGAAATCAAGTTGATTGCCGAGGCGATATCCAAGAAGGACAAAATTTCAGTAATTTTGCCGGGCGCGTTGCCGAGAGTTCCATGAGTGTCCGATATGATTTCTACCCCCAATGTCCTTAATTTATTTCGCAGAGGCTCCTCCTTGTCCATTATGTCCGTGACCATGTAAAGCGCCATAATAAGCTTATTGGTTTTACCGGATGAAATGAAAGAGGGGCTGTCCTTTAAAGAAATGTCCGTCACAGAATCGGAGTCCTTAAGACTATTATTATCTCCAATCATTTGTCCATTATATATAGGACACCAGAGAATGCAACCCCCTCTCTCCACAATTTTTATTATGGAGAGGGGCAAAAGGGGTGAAGTATATGCTAAAATACATAAACATGGCAAAAAATGCCATCGCCTTTGGCGGGGTCCCGCAGAAAGCGGGAGAAAATTATGAGAAAGAACAGAAAGAAAAACGGCAAAGAATATTCAAACGGATTGAAAAGTCAAACCAAGCATGGGATACTCTCGGTAATTTTTTTTGTTTTAGCAATATTTTTTTTAATGTCCGCGCTTAAAATTGCCGGAGTTGCCGGTGAATTTTTTTACGAAAAACTGCAATATCTCTTGGGGGTCGGCTACATTCTACTGCCCATCCTCTTCGCTCTGCTCGGAGTCTCTTATTTAAAATCCGGGGCTCCAAATATAGGGTGGATGCGTCTCGCGAGTTCGATAATTTTTTTACTCTCGAGTCTTGGCATCATTGATATTTTATCGAAGACGCACGCCGGTGGACTCTTGGGAGAAATCCTATCCACGCCCTTCGTTTCTCTTTTTGACGTTTACGCGAGCATTGTCTTTCTCTTAGCCCTGCTCACAATTTCAATTCTGGTTATCTTCGACGCTAGGATAAGTTTCGGAGCGGTCTTAAAAATCCGCGATTGGCTAAAAAAACGAAAAGAAAAAGCGCAGGAGTTCCCGGTAAAAATAGAAGAGTCGGAAGTATCGGTGCGGGAAGAAGTGATGAAGGAACCCGTTGAAGAGACAGAAGAGAAAGAAGCGGAATCAAAAATATCAAAAACCGAGGAAGAAGAAATACCGATCCGGAAAAGGCGAAGCAGTTCCGCTTACACTCCCCCGCCTCTTTCCCTCTTAGAACCGGATCAGGGCAAACCGAATACGGGCGACATCAAAGCGAACGCGAACATCATCAAGCGAACTCTCGCGAACTTCGGCATCGAAGTGGAGATGGACGAAATTACCATCGGTCCAACCGTTACCCGCTACGCCTTGAAGCCGGCGGAGGGAATGAAACTCTCGCGGATTGTCGCCCTGCAGAATGATCTGGCGCTCGCCCTGGCCGCGCATCCTTTAAGGATCGAGGCGCCGATCCCGGGAAAGTCGCTGGTCGGTATTGAAATTCCCAATCGAATAAAGTCGATCGTTGGTCTAGCTACGCTTCTCGCCGATGATAAATTTCAGAATTCTTCAAAACCGCTCACTATTGCTCTGGGTCGCGAGATTTCCGGTCGGGCAGTCTTCGGGAATCTAGCCAAAATGCCTCATCTGCTGGTCGCGGGAACAACTGGAAGCGGAAAGTCGGTCACCATCCACTCAATGGTTACTTCGCTTCTTTATCGGAACTCTCCGGACGATCTTAAATTGATTATGATCGACCCGAAGCGAGTGGAACTCACTCTTTATAACAATATTCCTCATCTTTTAACGCCGGTTATTACCGAAGCAAAAAGGGCGATCCTGGCGCTCAAGTGGGCGGCCAAAGAAATGGATCGCCGCTATGATATTTTGGAAGCCGAATCGGTGAGGGACATCGAGTCTTATCATAAAAATGTCTGGAATAAAAACCCCCTCCCTTCCTCCCCCCAGGGGGGAGGTGCCGAAGGCGAAGGGGGTCTGGACCGCCTGCCCTATATTCTCATTATCATTGATGAGTTAGCCGATATTATGAGTACTTATCCAAGGGAACTGGAGTCGGCTATAGTTCGCCTGGCGCAGATGTCCCGGGCGGTCGGCATCCACCTCATTCTTTCTACCCAGCGTCCGGAGGTGAATATCATCACCGGCCTGATCAAGGCCAACATTCCCGCCAGAATCGCGCTCAAGGTTTCTTCCCAGATTGACTCGCGCACTATACTGGATACCGGCGGAGCGGAGAAATTGCTGGGAGCCGGCGATATGCTCTATTCTTCTGGTGAAACTCCACCGGAGAGATTACAGTCGGCTTTTATCTCTGAAACCGAAGTGAAAAAGGTTGTAAAATATCTGGCCGACAATTATAAAGATGAAGTTTCTGACGAAATCGCATTCAGCGAGGGATCCATTTCGGCGGACAAAAACATTTTCGAGAGCGCGATAGATGACTCCGAACCCGATGACGAGATGTACGAAGAGGCGCGCGCTTGCGTCGTCGAAGCGGGCAAGGCGTCCACTTCCTATCTCCAGCGAAAATTAAAACTGGGTTACGCGCGGGCGGCGCGGCTGATGGATATGCTCGAAGAACGCGGAGTGATCGGCCCGGGCGACGGAGCGAAACCCCGAGAAGTATTGGAAAAAATCGAATAAGATGACCCCAAAATGACTCAAGATGCAAAGAAAATAGTAAAAATTATTTCTATCTCGCTTTTTACTCTGTTTATAATCATTTACGCGTTTTTCCGCTCTCGAGACCTCATCTTCGGGGTAAAAATCAGAAATGTAACCTTAAAACAGAGCGAAAACATTGTAAGATTGGAAGGGAACGCGAAAAACGCGATTAACCTTACACTCCTCGACCGTGAAATTTCAATCGACCAGGAGGGAAACTTTTACGAAACGATTGCATTACTTCCAGGATATAATATAGTGAGCATGGGCGCCTTGGATAAATTCGGAAACCGAGACGAAAAAAGTTATCAATTAATTTTAGAAAAATAATGAGCAAAAAAGATAAGGAAGAGAAAGGTGGTTCGCTGATTTTGGAAGATACTTTAAAAGCGATTCAAACAAAATTCGGCGAGGGGGCAATTATGAAGATGGGAGATACGCCGAAAGTGGGAATCAATACGATCCCGACCGGATCTCTCGGCTTGGACATGGCGCTGGGGGTTGGCGGGGTACCACGCGGGAGAATTATTGAAATCTTCGGCCCGGAATCTTCCGGCAAAACGACTCTGGCTCTGCACATTGTCGCCGAAGCGCAAAAGCTCGACGGAATTTGCGCTTACATTGACGCCGAGCATGCGATGGATCCTGAATACTCGAAAAAGCTCGGAGTGAATATAAACGACCTTCTTATCTCCCAGCCGGATACCGGCGAACAAGCGCTCGATATCGTGGAGAGCTTGGTGCGCACGGGGAAAATCGACGTGGTGGTTATCGATTCAGTCGCGGCGCTCACTCCGAAAGACGAGATCGAGGGCGATATGGGAGCGTATCACGTCGGAAAGCAAGCCCGACTTATGTCTCAAGCGCTCCGCAAATTAACCGCCCTGGTTGCCAAATCAAAGACCGTGGTCATTTTTATAAATCAAATCCGCATGCAAATCGGGGTGATGTTCGGCAATCCGGAAACGACTCCCGGGGGGAAGGCGCTCAAATTCTACACTTCGGTCCGATTGGATATTCGAAGGATTGCCCAAATTAAAAAGGGGGACGAAATAGTCGGCTCGCGCACGCGAGTGAAGGTGGTGAAAAACAAAGTCGCCGCCCCTTTCAAGCAGACGGAATTCGACATTATTTACAACGAAGGAATTTCCAAAGAAGGGGAAATCATGGCGCTGGGGGAAAAATTCAAGATAGTCGAAAAAAGCGGAAATTCATATTTTTATATACCCCTACCCCACCTCCCCCTTACCAAGGGGGAGGAGAAAGGAGGGGGTCAAGAAAAAATAAAGTTGGGTGTCGGGTACGACAACACCCGCACATTTCTGAAAGAGAATTCAAAAATCGCCGGACAAATACTAAAAGAGATCAGAAAAAAATTTGCTGAACAAATTTAATTTTGTTAATATCTCCCAATGCTTCAATACAATGAAATCCGGGAGAAAAAAATAATTATCTATAACGGCGAGCCGGCTGAAGTAGTCGAGTCGCACGTCGCTCGCACTCAACAGCGCAAGCCGCAGAATCAAGTCAAATTGAAAAGCTTGATTTCCGGAAAAACCATTGCCGCCACGTTTCACGTCTCCGACACGGCCGAAGAGGCGGAAATAAAAAAGCGAGATATCACTTTTTTGTATTTTAACAAAGGAGAATTTTGGTTCTGTGATTCGAACGACAAAAGCAATCGATTTAAATTAGACGAGTCGCTTATAGGTGACGCTACAAAATTTTTAAAACAAAATCAAAATGTTACAGCGCTGATTTGGGATAATGAAGAAGAGGAGCGGATAATCAAACTGGCGCTTCCGATTAAAATGGAATTCAAAGTAAAGATTGCCCCACCGGCCGTCCGCGGTGACACTTCCAAAGGAGGCAATAAAATAATTACTTTAGAAAATGGGACAACCATTTCTGCTCCGCTATTTATAAATGAGGGCGACACTATCCGGGTCAATACTGAAACTGGATTGTATGCGGAAAGAGTCTAACTACTTCGCGACGAACGGAAGCAGTCCCAGAAATCGGGCGCGCTTCACGGCTTGTGCCAGTGTGCGCTGATTGCCGGCGGTCACCCCGCTCTTTCGGCGACTCTGGATCTTGCCGCTTGGGTTCAAAAAGCGTGAGAGGATTTCAATATCCTTGTAGTCGATGTATTTTATATTGTTGGCTGAAAAAAAATCTTGGCGCATGTTAGAAAGGAATATCTTCTGGATTAATGTCTTCTTCCGGGTATTCAATCGCGGCTCCCTCCGACTCGGCTGGGGCTTTGGCGACGGC
>MFVH01000025.1:13022-14032 GCA_001786015.1 Candidatus Nomurabacteria bacterium RIFCSPLOWO2_01_FULL_46_18
CTTAGGACCGAATTGCGTGCGCTCGGCGACAATCTCGGTTCGATACTTTTTCTCCCCGCTATTCTTGTCTTCCCAGCTTCGTGTCTGAATTCTTCCCTCGACTAAGATCGAACTTCCTTTTTTCATGTATTGGGCGACCGTCTCCGCCGTTCGGCCGAAAACGACGACGTTATGGTAATCGGTCGATTCCTGCCGAGCGTCGTTTTTGTCTTTCCAAACCCGGTTAGTCGCGACTGAAAAAGAACAAACTTTCACCCCGGAGGGTAGAGAGCGAAGTTCCGGATCGCGAGTCAGATTTCCTATAATTAGTGCTTTGTTTAAATACATGGTTATAAGTTAAAAGTTTATAAAGTTAAAAGTTTTTATTTTGTAACGGGTTCAGTCGCAACCATCGCTTCGATTTCCTTGTCAATTTCTTCTTTATTGATCGGGGCAGTCGTTTCCTCTTTCTTTCTGGGAACAAACGGCTTGCGGTAGGGAGTGTCCCGGACAAATCTTTTGGTGGCGATGGTATTTTCTTTGACTGTTTTAAAAATCAAAAATCGGATCAGCTGCGGATTTTGTGAAAGGTTTTTTTTCAACTCCAAGACTTTTTCAGGATCCATGGCAAATTTTATCCAGCCGAAATAAGCGGTGTCAAACCTCTCCCGCACATTGGCTACCACTTTTTGCATGGTATAAGCGAGGGAGATTTTTTTTGGTATCTCGTCGGAAACCATTTCTCCCCCGAAGTTTGCGATAAGCTCCTTCAATTTGCCGTATTCCCTGCCCACTTCCTCCTCGGCTAGGCGCGATGGGAGCAAGTAACCCAGTTCATATATCTTCAGTTCTTTCTCCTCATTTTCTTCACTCATTAA
Organism: Candidatus Nomurabacteria bacterium RIFCSPLOWO2_01_FULL_46_18; assembly: GCA_001786015.1. GTDB lineage: Bacteria > Patescibacteriota > Minisyncoccia > Phycocordibacterales > UBA9973 > UBA9973. The sequence continues at coordinate 13,880 of MFVH01000025.1, forward strand.
ATCTGATACTAGCAAAAAAGCTACAAATTGTAAACTCTCCGCGCGTTTTGCAATATTTTTTCTGCGACCTCGGTTTCCGGTAAGTTTTTAATTTCTGCGATTCTCTTCACCACCTCCCGGACATAAACCGGCTCATTGCGCTTGCCTCGATAG
>MFVH01000025.1:14076-23767 GCA_001786015.1 Candidatus Nomurabacteria bacterium RIFCSPLOWO2_01_FULL_46_18
TTCAAGCGGAATACTTCTTATCACCTCATCATAGTCGTGAGTAAAAGTGATAACGCCGGTAAAAGATAAAGTAAAACCAAGCTCGATAAATGCTTTCGCTTCCTCTGTGCCACCCGCAAAAAAATGCACATCGCCCTTAACTTTGGCATGAGTTTTTAGAATTTCTAGGGCATCGGCATAAGCCTGCCGAATATGGAGCATTAGGGGCTTATTTACTTCGTTGGCAAGTTCAATCTGCTGGATAAAAGCTTTTTTTTGCTTCTCAATTGAATCCGCGTCCAGCCGATAATAGTCGAGCCCGCACTCGCCTATGCCGACGACCCGCCTGTGGCGGGCAAGCCTTCTGTATTCTTCTTTATTAAATACTTCTCCTCGCGAGGTGAATTCCTTTCCTTCGGTGCCCAATTCTTGTTTGTCATGAAATGAGGCATCGATATGAATGGGGTGAAGGCCGATGATTGCATAAACTCCCTCGGGATATTGCTCGGCCATTTCCAGCGCCTTTCGTGAAGTATCAATCTGCGTGCCGACATTTATTACCCAAGTGTCGTTCTCTAGGGCTCGTTTAATAACTTCATCCCTGTCTTCATCAAAGGCCTTGAAATTAACGTGACTGTGTATGTCTATATATTTCGGCATCCCAGTACTAAAATTTTAAATTTTTATAAATATTGGTCATTTTTTGTAATCAAAAATTTAGTACGGGACAAGTATTAATCTTTGCGCAAGAACAATGGGACTTTTGGTTTTTTATTTTCTTTTATTAACTTTTTTAGTTTTTCACTCGTTTCTGGAAGAAGTGGATTTAACATCCGAGCTATTGTATATAACTCGGTAATCAAATCAGTAATTAATTTTTTTCCTTTTTCTGAATCAACTTTTATAACTTTAAACGGTTCGGTTTTTTGGATTTGCTGATCTACTTCTTGAATTTTATTCCAAACATAATCCATTGCTTTTTTGGTATCGAAAGTCTCCGGGATTTCGGAAAACTCTTCCGGAATAGAGTTCTCCGGCATTTCTGGACACTTTTCCAAATATTTTTCCGAGAGCGTGAGGATACGGGAAGACAAATTACCGAGCCCATTTGCAAGCCCCGCATTATATGCTTCCTTGAATCGCTCCATAGTGAATGGGCTATCTTCAAAAGAAGAAATTTCACGTAGAAGAAAATAGCGAAGTGCGTCTGTGCTATATTCTTTAACAATTTCATTTGGATTTATAACATTCCCCAGGGATTTAGACATTTTTAGACCACCTTCGCCGGTAATAAAACCATGATAGACAATGGTATCTGTAGTCGGCAATCCTGCAGACATGAGCATCCCTTGCCACATTACCGACTGAAACTTCACCATGTCCTTGCCGGCAGTTTGAACTTTTTCTCCCCCCAACCAAAACTTCTTAAATAAATCTTCGGGCTTGTCCCGCGAAGCTTTAGTGGAGTGGGGCCAGCCCAGGGTAGAAAGATAATTTACAAAAGCGCCAAACCAGACATACATGACCTGGGTATCGTCCCCGGGAACCGGGATTCCCCAACTAAGGCGCTCCTTGCTTCGCGAGACTGAAAAATCTTCCATCGCATTTTGAGTAAAATCAACCGCCTCCTTCCTGCGCCATTCGGGAAGAACGGATTTTGGTTCTTGGAGATATTTCAATAGATCATTTCGATATTTTGTAATTTTGAAAAAATAATTTTCCTCTTCAATTATTTCAGGAGTTAAATTGGGATGAATAGTGCATTTCCCATCGACTAAATCCCTCTCGGCGATAAATTTCTCGCATCCCACGCAGTAAAGCCCTTTATATTTCTTTTTATAAATATCGCCATTCTTGTCGCAGAGTCGCCAAAACTCCTGGGCTGCCGCGATATGTTCGGGGCTGGTTGTTCGAATAAAATTATCCGTCGAGAGATTCAGTGTTTTTTTAAGATTTAAAAATTTTTGCGCATAATTGTCCACATAATCTTGCGCTTTTTCCCCTTCCCGTTTACTCGCTTCCCAAATTTTCTGACCGTATTCATCCGTCCCGGTGCTAAAAAAAACATCTCTTCCGGCAAGGCGCCGGTGTCGCGCAACCGCATCAGACTGTACCAACTCGAGCGCAAATCCAATATGCGGATCCGCATTCACATAGGGGATGGTAGTGGTAATGTAAAAACTTTTCTTTTTCATTGCTTGACTCGCGTCAGAGTTTTCTTTTTTTCAAGATCGTCCAAGAGCTCCATCACAAAAACAGCAAGCGGAATCGCCAAGATCATTCCCCAGACTCCCCCCAATTCGTAGCCGACTAAGATCGCCAAGATAATAACCAAAGGCGAGAGCCCGACAATGCTCTTGATAATGAGAGGCGCGAAAAGAAAAATTTCAAATTGATGGATGATGAGGTAAGCCCCGGCCACCGTAAGCGCGCTAGAAAGCCCGCCGGAGAGATAGGAAACCGACGCCGCGGGGATAAGCGCAATAAGCGTCCCATAAGGGAAAAGCCCCATGAATCCGGCGATTAAAGCAAGTAGGAGCGCGTATTGGATCCCAAGGAGCGACAAGACCAAATAGACCAGGACCGCGTCCAGAAGCCCCAGCACCAGCTGCCCCTTGATCCAAAGGGCGATTTTCTTGCGAGAACGTTCCCAGAGATCAACCGCATAGGTTTCATATTCAATCGGCAAAATAATCCGCAGAAAATTCTCTATTCCTTTTTCCTGGATAGAGAGATAAAAAGAAATAATCACGATCAAAATAAGATTGAAGATACTGCCGAAGGCGGCGGAGAGCGTCTGGAAAAAACCGGTGGAAAGATTGGAGATAAAAGCCTTGGAGGTGGCGAAGAGGGTGGTCAGAGAAAAACTTTGCGAGAGGTTGGCGACAATGTCCTTGGCGCCGGAGAAGGCCTCATTTTGAAAATAATTCAGGAGCGATGAATCGGGAACATAAGACGACAAGAAAACGGAAAAATTATAAACTTCGGTGATGAGAAGCGGGGCAAAAAGATAAAAGAGTCCGGCCATGATTAATATTACCAGCACATAGGAAATGATTACTCCCAACACCCGGCCGATTTTTATTTTGCGGAAATGTGGAATTGCCGACTCGACAAAAGAAGCGATTACGATCGCGGTCAAAATGACTAAGATAAACTCCCGAAGGATCCAGATCAAAAAAATGCCAAGAACAATCAGGACCGCCCGGATCATCGTGCCGGTCGAGATGGAGAGAGTTACCTCTTTCTTTTCAAGCATGGAGATATGATATCACAAAAAGCGCAAAAAACCACCTAAAATTTGAGAATTTTCAGGAATTCTCTTTTTTCGGAAAAGGGGCCGATCAGCGCGAGGTTCAGCTTCTTGTCCTTAAAAATCTCTTCGGCTAAACTTTTTATTTTGGAAGCGGTTACTTGGCGTATCTCTTTCGCTTTCTCTTCAATGGTGTGCGTCTCTTTTTTCAAAAGCTCCTGTAGCCCGTAAAAACTCGCGATCTCGTCACTCGATTCCAGGGAGAGCTTCATGTTGCCGATCAAATATTCTTTTACTTTATTCAATTCGTCCGTAGAAATTTTCTCCGCTGTTAATTTTTTGCATTCCGCCAAGATTACTCCGATTACTTCACCGACCCTTCGATTATCCACACCGGCGGAGATTTGAAAAAATCCATGGTCGGTATAGGAATCGTTGTGAGCGCGAACGTAATAACACACGCCCATTTCCTCGCGAAGTTTCTGAAAAAGACGCGAGCTCATCCCCCCGCCCAAGATACCCGAGAGAACCGAAAGGGCGGGGGTTTTCCGGCTGAAAAAATCGTGGCTTCGGCAAGCCAAAACGAAATGCGTTTGATCGGTTTTTTTGAATTTGACCAGCGCTACGGGCTTCGCCTGCGATTCTCGGACTTTAATTTTCGGGGGTTTTCTGCCGCGAGGGATTCTGGAAAACATTTTTTTTATCACCCCTCCCACATTATGCTTTTCGATGTCCCCGGCCACGACAATGATGGTCGCTTCCGGCAAATAGTGCATTCCTTTGTAAGAAAGAAAGTCGGCCCGCTTCATTTTTAAAATATTTTCTTTCTCCCCCGCGATATTCCAGCCGGCTGGCTGGTCACCGTAGAGAAGCTCCATGATTAAGTCCTGAACGTGACGGGTGGGCATGTCTTGATACATGTTTATCTCTTCAATGATCACTCCCTTTTCTTTTTGCATTTCCGCTTCCGGAAAAGTGGAATTTAGATAGATGTCAAAGATCACATCGGCAATTTGCTTGAAATGTTTGGCGTCCGACTTGGCATAGTAACCGGTGTACTCCTGCGCGGTAAAGGCGTTATATTGACTCCCCAGAGCATCAAGCTCTTTAGAGATGTCGATGGCCTTAGGACGTTTGGTCGTGCCCTTGAAACACATGTGCTCCAGGAAATGCGAAATTCCGTTCACTCTCTTTACCTCGTATTTCGATCCGGCTTCAACCAAAACTAAAACCGTTACCGTCGGGTTATCCTTCATCGGCACGGTAATCACCCGCAGGCCGTTTTCCAAAATTTTCTTCGAAAATTTCATTGGATTTTCCCGGATATGTATTTTTTTATATCAGCAACTTTAATTCGTTCTTGATCGGCAGTATCTCGGTCGCGGACGGTGACGGTATCATCCGAAAGAGTATCGAAGTCAATAACAATGCAAAAAGGTGTACCGATTTCGTCCTGTCGGCGATAGCGCTTACCGATGTTGCCATTGTCGTCCCACATTACCCGGCCAAATTCTGATTTTAGGGGAGCAAAAATTTTTGTGTTGGCATATTCCACAAGTTCCGGCTTATTCTTAAGGAGTGGCGAGACACAAGCTATAACTGGCGCGATATTGGGCTTGAATTTTAAGTACGAGCGCACTTCCCCGCTTTTCTCATCCTCGGCATACACAGAAATCAGTAAAGAAAGTATGGCTCTATCCACGCCCATCGACGGCTCTATTACGTGCGGTGCTATCTTCTCTCCCTTTTCTTCATCAATATATTCAAGTTTATGGGTATTTAAATCGAAATCTGTCCGATAAGCAAGACCAAAAAGTTCTTTGCGGCCGAACGGAAAATCAAATTCAAAATCAATCGTCCTTTTAGAGTAATGCGCTCGTTCAGCGTCAGGAACTTCAAGTTCGTGTACTTTTCCCATATCGAGTCCAATATCCTCCATCCAAGAGAGCATCTCACCTTTCCAATATTCAAAATATTTTTCCCAATCTTCGCTCCGGATAAAATATTCTATTTCCATTTGTTCAAATTCTCTTTGGCGGAAAAGAAAGTCTCGAGGAGCAATTTCATTTCTAAAAGCTTTGCCAATCTGCGCCATTCCAAAAGGAAGTTTGGGATGAAAAGCATCCACAGTATTTTTAAAATTTACAAACATACCCTGGGCAGTTTCAGGACGGAGATAGGAAACAACAGCCTCTTCTCCGGCGCCCACTTGAGTCTTGAACATCACATTGAATTGTTTTCCATCCGGCGTTGGATCTAAAAAACCAGCGACGTGTCCGGACGCTTCCCAAACTTTCGGATTCATAATGATCGCCGCATCAATGCCGTAGATATCCTGCCTCGCATCGACAAATTTCTTCCACCAAGATTGTTTTAAATTATTTTTGAGCGCCACCCCGAAATGTCCCCAATCATAAGTGCCAGCCAGTCCACCGTAAATTTCTGAACCTGGAAAAACAAATCCACGTCTTTTGCAAAGACTTACGATTTTTTCCATTAACTTGTCATTGCCGTTTGTTTTCATTTACTCCACTACCCGATCCCCATTCGCCGGGAAAAGCGGGTCGTTGCTTAATCTGGTATTAAGGGACGCCTTGTTTACTCTCACATCCACATTAGCAAAATCATCATGTCCGGTCAAAACCGCATCATTCACCAGAGTCGGGGTTGTGCCAACCTGGGAGAGCGAAGGAGTAAATCCGATCTGGAAAGCAACCGTCTTGTTCGAAACGGTAATGCCGGCGCCTTTCGGAATGTTTCCCGCATTCCAAATTATTTCTTTGGTAGAAGAATTGTAAGTCAAATCCTCGGTTTGGGGAGAAATCGGGCCGACAAATCTCGCCCAGGGAGGGAGGCTCCCGCGAACCTGCGCCTTGGAAATATTGTTTGAGGTGTTGGAGAGCGACCAGATAATGGTATAAGTTGTCTCGGTTTCGGCCTTCGGGGGAATCGATCCTTTGTTGGTGAAGGGACCGGAGTAATAGAAAATTTTTGCGGCAAAGCCAACATCAGAAACAATCCGGATCGTCTTCGATTCTTTATTGCTGACCTCCTTCAAATCATAACCTTCCAGCGGCTCTTTGCCGGAAATGGAAACGTCGATCTCAATTTGCGGCTGGGTCAGCACTCCGGTAATCGCGGAAAAAAGTGAGAGCGTCGAGAGGGAAAATGAAACCGTTCCCGTTTCGCCGGGGTTCACTTCGGCGAAATCCCGGTCGGAATTTTTATCCCAGACGATCACGTCGCCCAAAGAATTATAAAAACCCCGATTAACGTCGATGGTTTTTCGATTGGCGGCGGAGCCGGAAATCTTTGCCCGAATTTCCAGATCATTTATCTTCGTTTCTAAATTATTCGCCCAGCGGATCTCGCCCCGGACGGAGCTATTCGAATTCACGGCATATTCCCGGCTATAAGCGCCGTTAATGTAAAGTCTGGCCTCAATCAGAGCTTTCTTGATTAAAACCGTATGGCCCAAAGAGTTGAAAACCGTTTCAATCGTTCCCTTAATTCTTCCTGATTCCAATCCGCTTTCGACGCGGAAGGTTTTTTCTTCTCCGTCAAAAACATCCAGCATCTTTCCCTTAATCGAAACCGAGCTTTCCGCTCCAGGTGAAAGATCCCCCAGCTTCCAAACATTGTTGCCGAAGGCGGGCGCGGGAGAGGCGGAAACAAACTGAAAGCCGGCCGGATAATCCACTTCGAGTAGGATGCCGGAGACGGTTTTGGTGGCATTCTGGGTCGCCTTGATATTTAGGGTAAAATCCTGGTTTGGACTGGCTTCATCCGGAGCGCTGACCGAGAGGTCGATCGGAGTGGAACTGATCGAAACATCATATTCTTTTTCTTTGACAAAAATCGCGTTTGAACCGGAAATCCGGTACTCAATCGAGATTTTAATCGAGCGAACACTACCTTGCTCGCCGAAAAGGACCACCTTTATGTTCTCGCTCCGCACGCTGCCGGCCGAAATCGTCCCGAGCGACTGGCGCAGGCGTTCGGTGTTTTGGGAAAAATCGCCGGAACTTTTCGGATATTCAACCAGCAAGTCCACTAGCTCCAGTGCTGACTTATTCCGATTGGTTATCTCAATCATCAAAGGCAGCTCTTCTCCGCCAGCGGTAAAAGTGTTACCCAGGACTGAAATGTCGATATTATTGGCGGAAACGGTGTTGCCTCCGGCAAAAAACATATAAGAAGCGTAGCCGAGAGTTAAAATAAAAAAAATTACGGAAAAGAGAAAAAATTTCTTAAAAACGGAGGCCTTGGTGAAAAATTTCTCCGGCGAGCCGGGAGCTATCCCGCTCTTGACCCAGGAATCCGGGACATCCAGCCTCTTCGGGGGAGTAAAGCTGTCCCGATGCTCCGTCTTGGCCGGGAAATTTTTGCTGAAAAGCTTGCTTTTTAATTCTTCGATTCGATTTAATTTCTCTGATTTTTCTTGGTCTTCTTCGGACATTCTACTATTGTATCACAAGTGCGTTTCTTTGAGGGTTTGATTGATGAAGGATAAAATTTCAATTCTTTTTGTACTTATTTGGGAGATCAAATCATTAATTTTGTCTCCCCCGATATACCCGAGATTAGCGAGAATTCGAAGAACCGTAATAACTTCCGCATTTTGTATTTCTTCCCGGCTGGCTGCCGTTTCCAAAATTGAAAGCCCCCTAACTAAATCAGCAAATAAGGCGGGGTTGGCGTCTTCGCCGGGAAGCAAGCGCTTGAGCAGGCGGGAAATGTTTGAAACAACCGCAAAAACTTCCGGACGTTTGCAAAGATTTTCAAGCTCCCCAGTCTTACTCGCGCTGGTGAGCCTCCAAAAATCTTTTCCCCTCACCAAATCAAAATTAAGATAGCCGAAATCCTGAAGTATAAAGCGGAGCTTTGAGGACATTTTGCGCACTCCGGAGGCGGAGGCGGTTATCATTCCCAAATCTTTGGTAAAAATGGAAAAATATTTTTCAGCTTCTCCAAAATTCCGGCTACTTAAAATTATCCCCTCGGTGTGATAAATGTGATGCATTACAAATTTTCCTCTTGATCAAGTTCAAGTTTTTTAAATTCAATTCCGCTTTCTCCTAAAATTTTTTGTGGGGCAATGTAAATAAATTTCGCCCAATCGTGAATAAAAGCATCATGCATCGGGAAAACAATTCGCGGCTTAAGTTTCTTGGCGTAATCAATCGCATCCTTCATCCGCATCCAGGGACCTGCAACAGGTAAAGCAAGAATCTCCACCGGGTGTTGTGGATCCTCGAAAGCGTCTCCCGGGAAACAAAACGTGTCAATCATGTAGCCAGTATTTTGCACGCGGCCATAGCTTTCGTAAATCTCAGCGTGAAGATTGCCGAAGGAGCATACTGAAACACCTGCGATTTCTCTGCCGGCATTATTCTCGACAACTTGATGCGTAATCTCAACCTCATCTAGTAATTTGCCGACTGCCGTGTTGGTAATCACTTCCGCTTTTGAATTGTTTTCTAAAACTTTTTTGAGAGATTCTATGTGCAAATGATCCTGATGTTCGTGTGTGATCAAAATAGCAGAAATATTTTTTGCTTCGCTCTGAAGAGTTGAAAAGGCGCCAGGATCAGTCATAATCCGCACACCGGGCTTCGGCTCTACTACCAAACAACAATGCCCAAGTTTAGTTATTTTCATATTTATATTTTATCAATTTTCACTCTGAATACCAATTGGTCTATTTTGATTTCCCCACCATCATTTTCTGCAAAATCTATTTTTGAAATCTGCGCAACTTTTTTTAGATCCGATTCGAATTTTTGGATTAATTGCTTGCCTGTATCGTTAGTCTCAACTAAAAGCGAAACCGTATCACTTGGCTTAAGCCCTGTTTTTTTTCTCAAGTCCTGAATCGCCCGCATCAATTCCCGATAATTCCCCTCCCGCTTTAACTCGGGAGTAATCTCTAGAGATAATTTAAATTCTTCTCCGCTCACTATTTCTTTTACATTCAATTCCTCTTTAATTAATTCCAGATATTCTATTTTTAATTTTGAATTTTTAATTTTGAATTGTGATAATGGTTGCCGTACCGGAATTCCCGCTTTCTGCCGGGCTTCCAATCCTAAAGAAGCAACTTCTCGAACTATTCTCATATTCTCAAGAATATCAGATTGTATTTCCCTGGCGCGAGGCCATTCCGTTAAATGCACACTTTCTTCATCTTTGTCGTTTCGGAGCTTTAGCCATATATCTTCGACAACAAAGGGCGCAAACGGTGCCATAACTTTTGCCAGGGTTTTTAAGACAAAATAAAGTGTCTGTTTTGTATCTTTGTCCCCTTCCTTTATTCTTTCCCGCGAGCGCCGCAGGTACCAAGTAGAAAGATCATTAATAAAATCTTTGATCGCCCGCGTTGGCTCCAATAACTTATAATTATCGAGACTCTTTGCAGTTAAATTTATTAATTCGTTCAGTCGAGCCAAAATCCATTGA
>MFVH01000025.1:23782-24009 GCA_001786015.1 Candidatus Nomurabacteria bacterium RIFCSPLOWO2_01_FULL_46_18
GGTTTTAGGTTCTGGGTTCTAGGTTCTAGGGAAACATCCCTATATAAATCATAAAACGCAAGCACATTATAAAGCAATCCAAAGACTTGCTGCTTTAATAATTGCACGGTTTTCTCGTCGAAATTTTTCGACTCTCCGGGCTGGTTTACCGAATACATCCAGAGGCGCAAAGTATCAGCTCCATATTTCTCGATCATTTCCCAGGGATCCACCACGTTGCCCAGCGA
>MFVH01000026.1:0-131 GCA_001786015.1 Candidatus Nomurabacteria bacterium RIFCSPLOWO2_01_FULL_46_18
CGGCTTAGGACCGTGTCCCGAAAGGGGTGAGAGTTCAAGTCTCTCCTCGCCCACCAAACGAGAGACTAAATCGGTTTCGCCGTGGTTTTCTTTGGCGGCAATCAAAGAAAACCACGGCATTTCGGGCACGC
>MFVH01000026.1:159-3057 GCA_001786015.1 Candidatus Nomurabacteria bacterium RIFCSPLOWO2_01_FULL_46_18
GTTCGAGCCGAATATTTTTTGGAGGGAGGATTTTTTGGAGGGGAAGTCTTTGGATTTTGCTATTTCTTCAAGCACTGAAGCGTCGTTTATCCACTTGCGCATGGGTTCGAGCCACACGGCGGCGTCCCGTTCCAAGCGCAGGATATTTTCCTGCACCGACTTCTTTGTGGACATTAAAGCGCGCTTGCGATCAAGATATTCGTCGCGCTCAATGTCTTGCTCTACAAAGAGGTCGGTGAGGCGGGCAATTTTGCCGTCCAAGTCGGCAATCTTTGCCCGCATCGCTTGAACGGACGCCGCCGCGCTTTGAGAGGCGTCACCCGCGTCTTTCGTAGCCATACGATCTAATTCTTCCGCCCAATGGGTCGGCAAGTGGAAGCGAGATAGCAACTCGGAGAGTTGCGTATCGAGCGTTTCTTCGCGTATGTACTCACCTGAACAGGGTCCGCGTTTTTTAGTGCAATGATAATACACGTGGCCTTTCTGCACTTCGGCTGTGATAGAACAGCCGCACTCTCCGCACTTCAGCAATCCGCAAAGTTGTTGCGGTTGCTTTGTGGCTCGTTGCGTCTTGCCGCGCAGAGCCAAAACTTTTTGCACTTTGTCAAAAAGTTCTTTGGTGATGATGGGCGTATGCTTGCCCTCGTATATCTCTCCGGCATAGCGAAAGTGGCCGTAGTAAAACGAATTCGTGAGAATGAGTTTTGCTTGGTCTTTTTTCAACGGCCTCTCCCCGCTACTTTTCCACCGCTCCGTGGCTTTTGTGGCAATGCCGTTGTCGAAAAGAAAGCGCGAAATGTCCTCTAAACGAGAACCGTTTTGAGCGTATAACTCAAAAGCGGCGCGCACGATTTTGGATTTTTTGCGGTCTACCGCAATAGTTTTCGTACGCGGGTCATTCAAATATCCGAGGGGTGCCTGTCCTGGATATATACCCTGTCGCGCTTTCTGCCGCAAGCCGCGCGCTGTATTCACGCTCAAATCGCGCACATACTGATTCGCCATACCGAACTCCACCGACATCATTAAAACATTGTCGGCGGAATAATACGCGCGGTCGTGCGTCTGAATGTGTGCGATGATGCCGTTTTGCAAAAACCAACTAATCTGCCCGCCGTCCACGGGATTGCGCGCGAGGCGATCAAGTTTCCAACAAACCACGCCACGCGCGTCTCCGCGTTGAATACGATTCATCATGTCGTTGAAAATAGGACGGCCAGGCATTTTTGCACTTTGCTTTTCTACAAACTCCGCCGCAATCTCTAAATTATTTTGTCGCACGAGCGCGCGCAACTCGACAAGCTGTGCCTCAATAGAGAGGACTTGCTTGTCCTCGACATCGGTGCTTTTACGAGCGTAGAGGAAATACTGCATAAGTTGTATTATACAACTAAAGCAACATGCAGATATGAGAACAATTCGTATATATTCTGACGAGAGCAGACATAAAAACGAGCGATTCTTGCTCCTTGCTGGAATTTGGGTGCCAGAAGAAAATGTTCAGATTGTGGAGGACAGCATTCTCGCACTTCGACAAAAGTATGGCTACACGAACTCGACCGGCAAAAAGACAGATTTCCTCGGCGAATTCAAATGGACGAAAGTATCAGATAAATATATGCCGATTTACAAAGAGCTAGTAGACCTGTTTTTCGAATGGACTAATCAAGATGTTTTGCGCTCATGCACAATGCTCGTTGATACCCAAGACCCAATGGTTGTGGCGCACAGTAATATCAAAAAAGAGGGGTACTTCAAATTACTCTATCAACTGTATTATCACAACTCTCATATTCCGGCCATATACAAAATCTTTCCCGATCGGATTACCAATCCAACACAGAGAAAAGTAAATTTTGAGACGCTCGATAGCTGTTTAGAGGCGGCACTTCACAAGAAGTTTGCCCCGCTATTAAATCCCACGGACCGCCCAAGTATTCGCGGCTTCATCAACAACATTACGCCCATCGATTCGAAAAGTACGCCGTTCATTCAATCGATCGACGTGATTATGGGTGCGCTTGGATATCTTCAGAATGGGCTGTTTAGAAAGCCGGATGCAAAAAAAGCAAAGGTGGAACTGATGAAGTATATCTTCAACAAGATTGCGCTTTCAGGGGCAATCAAAATCTCCGGCAAAACATTTTATGTTGCAAAATCGACCAAGTTTAATATCTGGCTTTTTCGTCCGAGAAACAAAAAAGGCCCTCAAGAATGAGAGCCGTTTTCGTGGAGTCCTGGGAGCTGGGTCAGTGCCCTGTGCGACATAAGTCGCAGGAGACGTCACCCAGTAACTCCAAGTCAAGGATATCAGAGTTTAGATGCAGAATCAATGTTATCCACACTCTCCAAAATATCCTTATTTTGAGGGACAAAAATCTGATATTAGCAAAATATTAGTTCTTGTCAGATACACTGCCGTTGAACGGCAGTGTATCTGACAAGAAGTGCGCAGTCAATGAAATTAGGACAAAAAAATGCACGACGAGCAAGATTTTTGAGGATTTAGAAGTCAGTGATGTGTTAGAGAACATAAGAATACTCTTAGATTATATCAGAAAAAAAGAATTAGGGAGCTTCGCAGGAGCGAAGAAAATCTTGTGCGCGTACTGGGTGGGTGGGACAAGCACACCTTTAGTATTTTTGCATTTGTATTTGCATTCCCCTCCAAAAAATCCTCCCTCCAAAATCTTCGGCTTTGTATTTTCTGAACCTCCCTCCATGCGCGCGAAGCGCGCGGCGTGCCCGAAATGCCGTGGTTTTCTTTGATTGCCGCCAAAGAAAACCACGGCGAAACCGATTTAGTCTCTCGTTTGGTGACTCTATACAACCACGCTCGAACTCATTTTACCAACCCCTGACCATTGCGCCTCCGCTTCGCTCCGGCGCTCTCGGGCG
>MFVH01000026.1:3071-6310 GCA_001786015.1 Candidatus Nomurabacteria bacterium RIFCSPLOWO2_01_FULL_46_18
TTTTCGCGGGGGTGGTTTCAAAAAAGGAATGGGCGGCGGGGCGAGGGGCGCTTGTCAATTCTCGAAGCAAACTACATACTGATTCCATAAATTATGATTTTCCAGATAACAATCACGATTCTAGGATGGCTCGCTTTGATGGTTGTGGGGATGAATCTTATCGGCATGCTTGTGAGAGGGCTTGTGCTCACGTCAGAGGTAAAGAAACTAATCGCCAAAGGAGATGATGCTTTCAAGAAAGTAGTCGCGGGATTTTACAGATCCAGCGAGGAAAGGCGAGTGAATGTGATCGCGATAGTACTGACAGTTATTTATTTGGGAGTTTTACTTTACTTTTGGAACATTGCAGTGGTCGCCGTTGCAATATTAATAATGATTGCGCGCGTTCCTGACTTACTCTGGGAAATGAGACACGGCGGCGTTAGTAGCAATAGCGGGGTGCGTGCGGATGTCGTTTCTCGACCCAATGCGCTAAACGGAAAATACGATGCTACAAAGAATCAGTATGGTTTGAACATAGATATCGGCAATCCAACATATAACTCACGCATTGGGTCCGGGCTACTCTTACGCGCAAATCTAGCGGATGCCGTAATTGCGGCTGCAGAAAGAAATGGAATAAACATCCTAGACCCTGAAGAAGCGGACGTGCTCAGTGAGTTTGTCATCGCCATGACAAGAGAAGGTAAATCATCTCTAAGAACATTTCGTAATATGCCCGCTATTTACATGCTTACTCTCTTGGTTGACTTTGCCGCGCTACCGCTCCTTTGGTATGCGCTATATGTGTTCCCGCAAGTCTAGGCTGTATATAAAAATATTATGGGATTATTTTTGAAAACAGTAGCGCAAGCAACAATAGATTTCTACAGCGATTTTGAAGTTTCTGTAGATTGCACCTTTGCAGATACACCCGACAATGACGAGAAAGACAAGCGGCTTGTTTATCTTGTAGCTTTTTATTACTCAAAAACGCTTTACAACATCAGCAACGCTCCGGGCGCAGAATCCCTTATGGAGTATGTCCAAAATATCTATGAGGATTGGAAAGCCGATTTCAAAAATAATCCCGAACGAGAATATCGTCCGAAATTACCAGAGCAGTATGCTTACCTTGTAGATAAACGGGACGCAAAAGCAATAAAAACGTTTCGGGCTGATTTGAATGAGAGTCGCCGTGGCACTTACTCAATATCAACAAAGATTCCAGCCCTTGAACCAAATAGATATAGCCCGCCGTCAGTTGTTGCTCTCATACAATACGCCTTAAACAACTTGCATGAACCAGCGCAGACGATATTTTTGGTGATAACACTCGGAGCCATGAATCATTACTACAAAGAACAAGGCAATCACACATCAATGAATCAAATCATGGAAGCTCCGCAGCACGGGATTCAGGGTGCATCGCAGTTAGTAGCAGGATTGAATAGGTAATAGTAAAGGTAGTTGCGGTAGTGTATATTGATTTTGATGCAACTCCGAAGAAGATTTCCCGGGGAGAAAAGAACCTTTTCGAACCTCATCGGCGACTTCATCTATGAGTCGAAGGAGTATTTTAGGCCGAGCAATATCGAAGAGCGCGCGAAAGACCCCTGGATAATAAGGAATCGGCTCCAGATTGGGGCCTTTGTGATTGCAACAGTTGTGGCAGTATTTGTGGGTAATTTATTTGGTGGAATGGGAGAAGCTGGTGATTCGCCAACAATAGGGTATTACGTGGGGGGTGTAACATGGCTTGGGTTGTTGTTACTATTTTCGTATCTGTGGAAAGTTTAGCTATGATAAAACGATAAGATACTCTATGCGTCGCGAAGAAATTTCAAGAAAGGAAGTATTACTCTATGTTGCTATTGCCTCTGATGGAAAAACAGTCATAGGTAGCGGAAAAACGCCGCACGCGGCCAAGAGTGAAGCAGAAGACCGCGGCTATTTCGGAAAAACCTCAATTTCGCTAATGAACGCTGAGATTATTACCCACAGACAAACATTAAGCTCCTGAAAACGAGATCGAATCACTCGCAAAACGTGATGTCGTCTGCGGAGACTCCGATTTCGGCGGCAAACCACGCGCGAGTTGAATCTTGATTTCCGAGCGCGTCGATGAGGCCATTTTCGAGTGCGAGCGCGCCCGGCATCGACGAGCCGTCGGCGAGCTTAGTGACTTCTTCCACCGGCATGCTCCTATTCTCTGCAACCTGCTTCACAAACTCCTCGTGATAAATCTTCAAGTCACGCTCGAGCAACATGCGTTCGGCGGCGGTAAGCGGCTTATTCGGATCGCCGTAGTCCTTGAATGGTGCCGATGAAAGCTGGACGTAGCGCAACCCATCTTTTGTATTCTTTCCGACATTCTCAAGATACGACATTGTGATACCAATGGAACCGACATCGGAGAGCGGCGAGGCGAAAATAGTGTCTGCACCAGTCGCCGCGAGATAGCCGCCGGATGTGCCGAATTCGCGTATGAGCGCCGCGACGGGAAGAGGCGATGCTTTGAGGGTGTCAGCAAGTATTTCGGAAGCAACCGGCGTGCCGCCGAGAGAATCAATCCTCACGAGTATTCCTTCGATATACGGGTCAGATTCAGCAAGGCGCAACTGATAGAGGATATCGTCCACGGCCGCGGTCGGATACTGGTTCGCAGGATCCTCCGTGTCTTCTTCAGGATACGGAAGTGTCGTAATGTCTCCTGTAATCGGCACGACGGCGATATTGCAGTAGCCGTCGCTTGCGGTGAATTGGGCGTTGAATCCCGACCACTCATCGTTCCAGTTTCCCCACATCCAAAGGCCGGCCCAGAAAGTGGCGAGGCCGATAACGGCTATGGCAACAAAGCGTACGATGTCGTGCACGATAGGTCGGATCATCATGAAAAGTATACCCTATGCGAGCGGGAGGGAGTCCGCCGCGAATCCTCACGGGCTCTCGCGGCGGATTTGCACGCGGACGGGAGGGCGGGCCAAGTGCATCTGCATTTGCGCCTCGGGCATTTTCGCTAGGGCGTCCAGGGCTACGGATGAGCGCCGCCGTTCTGTTGAAAAACGAAATATAAAAGCGGAAGCGACACCACAAACACACTCTTGAAAACGAGGTGTGGGGTTGCGCGATGGGCGGACGCCGAAGGCCGGTACATGCGAGGCACAGAATCTACACTACCACTACCATCCGATATAGCCGTGGCTCAATCTAACAGCTGCGAGGCGGAGCCCGAGCTGGGGAGAGGACGCCTTCCTCTC
>MFVH01000026.1:6339-6615 GCA_001786015.1 Candidatus Nomurabacteria bacterium RIFCSPLOWO2_01_FULL_46_18
CGACCGCAGGAGCGAGCGGCGAGGAATAGCAGCGCACCGAGGCATCTAGGCGCGAGTAGCCCTAGCGAAAATGCCCGAGGCGGATGCCGAGGGTGACACCCCGTAGCCCTGAACGCAAACAAAGAGCAATGACAGAGGCACCGCTATGAATTGGATTCTGCATTTGAACGGCTCACACTCTAGGTATGTGAGCCGTTCCCTCGCCCCGCCGCCCATTCCTTTTTTGAAACCACCCCCGCGAAAAATAGAAGTGCATGGAGGCGGCGGGGCGAGGGT
>MFVH01000027.1 GCA_001786015.1 Candidatus Nomurabacteria bacterium RIFCSPLOWO2_01_FULL_46_18
TTAAAAACTGCGGTTTATTATTTAGTTAGAAAAATTAAACTTAATCAAAAAACCAAGGCGCAAATCGCTCTAGAATTTGAAAACGCGGCGGTTGAGACCCTTGTTTATAAAACCGCAGGGGCGTTCGAAAAATACAAAGTAAAAACATTAATTGTTGTCGGAGGGGTTGCGGCCAACAGGCACTTGCGAGAAAAAATGCGGAAGGTTTCAAAAAATGTTCTTTTCCCAATCCCGGAACTCGCCACTGACAATGCCATCATGATCGGGATGGCCGGATATTTAAACTACCTCAAAAACCCGAAAAAGAAATATAAAATAAGGGCAAATGGTGGCTTACGGCTCGGAGAAATGATAAAATAAGCTTATGGCCCTGTCGGAAAAACTGCCAGAAAAACTTCTTAGACCCTACGATCCTAAGGCAACCGAAGAAAGAATTTATAAAATCTGGGAAGATAGTGGCTTTCTTGCGCCAACTGGCGAGAGCAAACCCTTTACCATTATTATGCCGCCGATCAACGCCAACGGTTCGCTCCATGCCGGCCACGGCCTGGTAATGACGATTGAAGATATTATGATCCGCTACAAACGAATGCGCGGTTATAAAACCCTATGGCTCCCGGGCCTTGACCACGCCGGTTTTGAAACTCAAGTGGTCTATGAAAAGAAATTGGAAAAAGAAGGACGAACAAGGTTCGGAATGAATAAGGAAATTCTTTACAAAGAAATTCTAGATTTTACTCTCTTTAATTCGAAGCACATTAAATCCCAAATAAAACAAATGGGGGCATCCTGCGACTGGTCGCGTGAAAAATTCACGTTGGACGACGATGTGGTAAAAACCGTCCATCAGACATTCAAAAGAATGTATGATGATAATTTAATATATCGGGGAAACAAAATTATTTCTTGGTGTTCCAAGCATCAAACTTCCTTTTCTGACTTGGAAATCAAAGACGAAGAAAGAGTGGAAAGTTTGTATTATTTAAAATACGGACCGTTTACCATCGCGACTGCAAGACCGGAAACAAAATTCGGCGATAAATATGTGGTCATGCATCCGAGCGATGCGCGTTATAAAGAATACAAACACGGTCAAAAAATTAAACTGGAGTGGATTAACGGCCCTATTGCCGCCACGGTTATAAAAGACGAGAGCATCGATATGGAATTCGGAACCGGAGTAATGACCATAACCCCCTGGCACGACAATGCGGATTTCGAAATTGCGGAAAGACACAAACTGGATAAAGAACAAATTATTGATGAAGCCGGTAAGCTACTTCCCATCGCGGGTGAGTTCGCGGGACAACATATAAAAAGGGCGCGTCCGCTCATAATTGAGAAACTTCAAAAGAAAGGATTGGTGGAAAAAATAGAAAATGATTACAAGCATGTAGTGAAAACTTGCTACAGATGCGGAACCATTATTGAGCCACAGATTAAAAGCCAATGGTTCGTTAAGATGAAACCCCTGGCGGAGAAAGCTCTGAAGAAAATAAAAAAGGGTGAAATTAAATATATCCCCGAGCATTATAAAAAAATCACCATTCACTGGCTCGAAAACATTATGGACTGGAATATCTCCAGGCAAATCGTCTGGGGCATCCCTATCCCGGCATGGTTTCATGAGCCCAGATGCATTCCCAAATCCGAAAGAGAAAAAGATGTGGAAAAATGCAAAGAAATTATTGTTTCGGCGGAAGAACCCGTGTGTGAGTTTTGTGATGCTAAATTTATCCGAGACCCCGATACTTTCGATACCTGGTTTTCGTCGAGTCAGTGGCCCTACATCACTCTTCAATATCCGGATAATAAAGATTTTAAAACTTTCTACCCCACTGATGTAATGGAAACTGCCGGCGATATTATATTTTTTTGGGTTGCGCGAATGATTATGATGGGGCTTTATGTGACCGGAGAAATTCCTTTTAAAACTGTGTATATACATGGAATGATTCTCGACCCTAAGGGAGAAAAAATGTCCAAATCAAAAGGCAATGTGATCGATCCGATCAAATACATAAATGATTTTGGAACTGATGCCTTGCGGCTTGGGCTCGTGGTCGGCAATACGCCGGGAACATCGCTCGCGCTCTCTCCTGAAAAAATCCGAGGGTACAAAAACTTCGCCAACAAACTTTGGAACATTACCAGATTTGTTTTAGAAAATAGTCCGGATGGAGAGAAAGTTAAGGGTGAATTGAAAGATGAATTTGATAAATTGCGAGATGATATAACTTCTGACATGGAAAATTTTCGTTTTTACCTGGCGGCGGAAAAAATATATCATTACGTCTGGCACCGCTTTGCCGACGAAATAATTGAGGAAAGTAAAAAAAATGCGGAAGTGAAGTCCTCGCTTAAATATATCTGGGAAAACTGTCTGAAACTTCTCCACCCCTTTATGCCCTTCGTTACCGAAGAAATCTGGCAAATTATGCATCCTGGGAAATTATTAATGGTAGAAACATGGCCTCATGATAACTGATCCTAAAGCCTGGGTACTCGCATTTCTCTTCGGCGTCATCCCGTCGCTCCTTTGGCTTTGGTTTTGGCTCAAGGAAGATAAAAAAAAAGCGGAGCCGAAGGGACTCCTGACGCTAATTTTCGTCCTCGGGATGGTGGCGGTTATTTTCGTACTTCCGGTCCAGAAATTCATCCAAACGCAGGTAGGCTCGCACGAGGGGCAGATTATCCTCTGGGCCAGCGCCGAAGAAATAATTAAATTCCTGGCGGTTATTTTCCTTCTCTATAAATCAGCCCACATCGATGAACCTCTGGACTGGCCGATTTACATGATTACCGCGGCTCTGGGCTTTGCCGCCCTGGAAAATACCCTCTTTTTGGTAAAACCGATAACTTTGAACGAAGTCACGGTCGGGCTCTTGACCGGCCAGCTCCGATTTTTGGGATCAACCTTGCTCCATACCGTTTCTTCCGGAACCGTCGGTATTGCCCTGGGGCTATCGTTCCATATGGGCAGATGGGCGAAAAAGTGGTACCTGATAGTCGGCCTTGCCTTTGCCATCACCTTGCATAGCGTGTTTAATTTTTTTATAATAAAGAATAACGGAAGCGATTTTTTGAAAGTGCTTGCCTTCTTGTGGGTCGTGACAATTATTATAATGTTGCTTTTCGAAAAGCTGCGAAGAATGAACTGATTATTAATTTAAATTAACAATAGAATGGAACTTAAAAAAAGAAGTTTTTTTGAAAGATTAACCGGAAGCATCCGCGCCACCGAAGAGGAGCCGAATTTAAGAAAATTATCGGTTAAAGACACCGGCCGCGGCGGGAGAAATTTTTTGGAAGAAGAAAAGGAAGAAATGGAACTCGCGGTGGACGTCTATCAGACACCGACAGATATCATCGTGCAAACGATGGTAGCCGGCGTCCGGCCGGAAGACCTTGAGGTTTCGATCGCCCGCGACATGATCACCATTCGGGGAAAGCGTGAGGAGTCGCGTACGATTGACGAGGAAAATTATTTTTCGAAAGAGCTTTACTGGGGAAACTTCTCGAGGACGATCCTCCTCCCGCAGGAAGTGGAGCCGGAAGAAGCCGAGGCGATGGAAAAACACGGACTCCTGACCATCCGGCTCACCAAACTGGATAAGGGAAAGAAGGCCAATCTTAAAGTAAAATCAATCTGATTTTTTTACTACTTTGTGCCTGGGGGGTGAATTGAACACCCGACGCCAGCCTCTTCAGGGCTGCGCTCTACCACTGAGCTACCCAGGCAAATAATTTTCTACTGATTGATTTGTTTAAAGTTCTGCAGTACATCGCTCGCGCCCCCATATACATTTTTTAATTGATCAATATATGGCTGAAAAAGGTAATAGGCGCCGATGGCAGACCCGATAATGACCAGCCAGTACAGAGCTCGCATCACCGAAGCAATCTGTTGCGAGCGCCGCATTTTCTTGAGCATCTGATTATTCTCTTCCGTAAGTTCCCTAATCCTCCTTATCTCCTCTTCCATAGAAAAAACTTTAGCACAAAATTATAAAAAATAAAAGATTATTGTGTTTCTCCCCTTTTTTCCTTATACATTTTTTGCTCGGCTTTTTTAATAACCTCTTCGGCAGTTAGGGGGCTCGTCGAGTCCAATACATCGACACCGGTAGAAAGGGAGATGGAGATACGCTCCCCTTCAACATCCACAAATAAATTACTTCGTAAATTTCTTATTATATTTTCGTATAAGGCTTTCGGGTCGACTGCTTCATCAACCCCCTCCCCATTGGCTGGTTCATAGACCGGAAGAACAATCAAAAATTCATCTCCCCCGGGGCGGAAAAGATGATCTCGCGGACGGATGGTTTCAGCTATGCGCCGTCCAAGGATTATTAAGGCCTGATCTCCGACGGAGTGTCCGTATCGATCATTTATCTCTTTAAACTTGTTGATATCTATATAAACAAGAACAGCGGCTTTTAACTTGGGAGATCGTCTCTTCTCGCCTTGATGTTTTAATTCACGAATCACGCTTTCTAAAATATCAGTCATATATTCTCGATTCAGCGCATCGGTAACTAGGGCATCTCTGCCCACCATCTCCCGAAGATGGGAAATTTCTTCCTTATTACTATGAACCTCTTTTTGTAATTCAGCATTTTCCTCTTTCAGCCTTACTTGCTCCCATTCAAGTCTTTCTGCAAGTAAATCTCCCAAAGACACTTGTTCTTCAAGAGTAAGACTGGCGTTAGTCCTTATTTCGTCGCGCGTACACTTGCCAGCCATTATTAAGTCTCTCATTCCTTTAAAATTCAACTGTTGCACTTCGGGCGCTTTCCTACCTGAATTAGGTATTTTTTCCGGCATACAAATATTGTACCACGAATTCATAAATTGAGCTTTTTGTGCTAAATTATAAGAGCTTTGTCCCCGTAGTTCAACGGATAGAACAGTCCCGTCCTAAGGGATAGATGTCAGTTCAATTCTGACCGGGGACACAGATTAGAGCCCAAGCGCGGCGGCGATTTTCGGCTTATTGAAGCCGATAATCATTTGGTCGCCGATGAAAATAACCGGCACCCCCAGCTGGCCGCTTTTCTCCATCATTTCCTTCCTTTTTTCCAGATTGCTTGCCACATCATACTCGGTATAGGCAATATTTTTCTCCTTAAAAAAATCTTTTGCCATGTGGCAAAAGTGACAAGTCGGGGTCGTATAAATGGTTACATTTTTGGGATTCATATTTCCATTATAGCATACCTGTCAAGGCTGGCAAAATTTGTGCGAGCAGCGGGAATCGGACCCGCGTCTTTTGCTTGGGAAGCAAATATATTACCACTATATTATGCTCGCTTTTTGTTTCATCTAAACAAATTTTTAAGCCAATTAAAGAACCCTCCTGATTTCGCTTCTTCTTTAGCCTCCTTCTCATCATCCACGATGATAATTACCCCCTCGCCTTCCCGGGCAAGCCCGAATTTCTCGCGAATGTTCTCTTCAATCCCCTCTTCGGTAGAAAGCTTTTCAATATCGGCGGAGAGCTTAGCCTTTTTATCCTCGAGTTCGGCCACTTTTTCTTCAGCGAGCTGCCTATTCTTTTTCGTCCCTTCCATTTTGCCCCAAAAGCCAAAAACGCTCCAGGCGAAAAAAAGAGCTAGAACGCATAAAAGGGCCAGTGCCGGCCAGGATTGCGCGAGATTCCGCCATCTCTTCTTTTCTTGAAAACTTCTCATAATCTGATACTATGTATAATATGCTTTTTAATAAAAAACATCAAAAGAAAATTCAAATAATTTTTGCTGTATTGGGCGTTCTGGTCATCATTAGCATGATTCTGCTATATTCCCCCATTTTCCTTCCGCAATAATTTACGTCTCCGCCCGCATCATCTTCAGAAACACTTCCTGGGGAATGTTCACTTTTCCCCTCTCTTTCATTTTCTTTTTGCCTTTTTTCTGCTTTTCCAGGAGCTTCTTTTTGCGGGTTACATCCCCGCCGTAGAGGTACCCGGTAACGTCTTTACGAAAGGCTTGCACGGTTTTTGAAGAAATGATTCTCCCGAGTGCCTTCCCTTGGATTTTTGTCACGAACATCTGTTTGGGAAGCAGGCTCCAGAGCTTCTCCACCGCTTTTTGCGCTTCACTTTCCACCTTTTTTCGGGAAACTACCCGGGAAAAGGCGGGAACAACTTCATCCGCCACTAAAATGTCCAGACGAGTGACATTAGCCTCCCGTAAGTTTTCAATTTCATAAGAGAGCGACCCATAGCCGGAAGTAACGCTCTTTAATTCATCAAAAAAATTCCGCATCAGTTCGCGAAGTGGCATTCTTGCTTCTATCGCCCCGCGATTCGGGCCGGTGTTTTCCGTTTCCCCCACCTCCGCTTCGTGCTCGTAGAGAAGCTGTAAAATTGCGCCGAAATAATCTGTCGGAGCGATAATTTTAGCTTTTACCCAGGGTTCGAAGACTGCCTCGATATTTCCGTCATCTGGGAAAAAGTAAGGCGAATAGACCTTTTCTCTTTTCCCTTTTTTGTTTATTACTTCATAATTAATCGAGGGAGTAGTAACGACCAGATTCAAGTCAAATTCTCTTTTAAGCCTTTCGGTGGCGATTTCCAAATGAAGCATCCCTAAAAATCCGCATCTAAAGCCCCTTCCGAGCGACCCGGAAGATTCTTCTTCGTATGAAAAAGCGGAGTCGGAAAGTTTGAGCTTCCCCAGGGCTAGTTTAAGCGGCACGAACTGGTCCGCGTCTTCGGGGAAAATAGAAGCCCAAACGACAGGCAGCGGATTTAAATAGCCCGGAAAAGGAGACAGGCGGTTGCGCTCGAAGGTGATTGTGTCTCCGACCGAGGCGATGCCCGGCTTTTTGATGCCGGTAACGATGTAGCCGATCTCTCCTCGCTCCAGGCTCTCCGCGGGCGACTCTTCCGGCGAGAAAATACCCACTTCCAGCGCATTAAATTTCTCACCGGAAACCGCGAAAACCAAATTTTCTCCTTTTTGAATTTTCCCGTCAAAAACCCGCACAAAAACGATTACTCCCTTGTGATTCGAATATTTAAAATCGAAAACAAGCGCGCGTAAATTATTATCTCCCTCGAGAGTTGATTGTGGCGGCGGAACTTTTCTTATAATTTCTCGAAGGAGATTCTCCACGCCTTCGCCGGTCCGGCCGGAAACAAGCAAAATGTCCTCTTTTTTAGAGCCGAGGAGTTTGACGACTTCGGCGCTCACATCTTCGATTTTGGCAAGCGGGGAGTCAATTTTAGAAAGAACAGGAATAATCACAAGTCCCTCTTCGCGCGCCATTCTAAGCGTGGTAAGCGTCTGCGCCTGAACACCCTGGGTCGAATCGACAAGCAAAATCGAGCCTTCTACGGCCTTGAGCGCTCTGGAGACCTCATAAGAGAAGTCCACATGCCCGGGTGTGTCGATCAGGTTTAGAATAAAGGTCGAACCTTGAGAATCGGAGTCCAAGGTTCGACCTTGTAAGGAGGTAGGAGTATACTCCATGCGGACGGGTTGCATTTTAATTGTTATCCCCCGCTCTCGCTCAAGTTCCATCGTATCGAGCACCTGCTCACGCATTTTCCTAGCCTCGATGGTGTGGGTAATCTCCAGCATCCGGTCGGCGAGAGTGCTCTTGCCATGATCTATATGGGCTATGATAGAGAAATTTCGGATATTATTCATTGTTTCCTTTTATATCGGCAAACTGTAAGTAATATAATTTTGCGTAAGTCTGACTGGATTTTAATAATTCGTCGTGTGTTCCTATTGCTTCGATTGTTCCCCTACTGAAAACAAGAATTCGGTCAGCATGTAAAACGGTCGAGAGACGATGGGCAATGATAAGAGAGGTGCGGTCTTTAATAAGAGCATTTGTCGCTTGGCTGATGAGCCTCTCGCTTTCTGAATCTAAGTGACTTGTTGCTTCATCTAGAATTAAAATCTTTGGATCCCGTAATACCGCTCGGGCAATACCTACTCTTTGTCGTTCTCCGCCGGAAAGTTTAATTCCTCGCTCGCCAACAATGGTATTGTATCCCCCTTCAAGTTTCAAAATAAAATCATGAGCTAGGGCGGTTTGAGCCGCATTTTCAATTTGTTTTTGTGATATTGTTCCCCGACCATAAGCAATATTTTGAGCGACCGTTCGAGAAAATAAATCAACTTCTTGTGGAACCACGGCTATTTGTCCTCGTAAGCTTTCTTTGGTAATTGTACTTATGTCAATTCCATCAATAAAAATAGCCCCTTTCTGAGGATCATAAGAGCGTAATAATAAATTAATAAAGGTTGTTTTTCCACTCCCCGACCTTCCAACAAGGGCATAGGTTGCTCCGGCCGGAATAACAATATTGACATTTTTTAATGCATATCGGTCATCATTATGATAGGAAAAGGAAACATTTTTAAATTCAATCTCTTTTCTAAGGAGTGGTAAATCATAAGCATTGGGTGTATTAATTACATGAAGGGACTCGTCAAGAATTGAAAACAAACGCTTAACGCGCGTTGTATTTCTCCTCATGCGGGTAAAAAGCGATCCAAGATTAGATAGCGGCTGATAAGCCATATTCTGCAACGTAATATACAAGACAAATTGACCGATTGTTGCTGTGCCCCGCAAAACTAACCAAGCGGAAAGCACTATCACTGCCACCCGACCCGTAGTGGAAATTATTGCTTGAATATTTTCAATCTTTTGCCACAAGCGTTCTGCGACATATTGAATTCCGCGCGCATCCGCCATTAATTTGCGATTATTCTGCGTTTCTTTTTCTTCTTGAGAAAACTTTTTAACTGTTAGAACATTTCCCGCAACGTCATACATTTCTCTTGATACGGCTTCAAACGCATCGTTTGATTTTTGTTCAATTTCATAAATCTGATTAGCGATCTTACGAGTAGCATACATATATATTGGAAACGGGATGAGAATGGCCAATGCAATCCATAAGTTGGAATATAACAGTGCGGTAAACGCCCCTATAAAAATAATAATTGGAGGGATAAAGTTTTGTCCAATAATTTCATATATTATTATATAGAGAGAAGTCCCCCCGCGATCAATGCGCCCGATAATTTGTCCACTTGAAGCCCCATGATGAAAGAGTGAATGGAGTTGTAAATATTTCTCCAGCGCTTGATTTCTAATTTTATCTTCAACCCTAGTCGCCATTTTAAAAAGGTGATAGTTGTAAGCGGATTGAAACATGCTGCTGACAAGGGTCGCAATTAAGATTCCTACGGAAGAATATATTAAAATACGCCATGGCAATGTCCCGCCGTTTTTAAAAAATTCTGTAAGCGTATCAATGATTGTTTTATAAACAAAAGGTACAACAATGCTGGCGACTTGGGAAATGATAATTAGGACAAGTAAAAAGGCAACCGTTTTTTTGCGGTCTCGAAAAAAAAGAGACATCCTCATTAGTGTTGAAGACTCATTCTTCATTTAAATATTCTATCACAAAATCTCCTTATTTTACAATCCTTCCTGGGGCGGGGCGACAACTTTAACTTTCCAGAACTTGGTGTGCAGGGTTTTGCTAAGGTCTTTGAGCTCTTCATTCTTTAAAAGATACAATACTAAAATTCCGGCGGCGATGCCTAATATTCCGGAGAGGAATCCCTGTAGAAAAATCCCCCAGAAAGTATGAGTGCCAAAAATCGAAGCAAAAACATTCAAACTTAAATAAGATATCAGACCAATAAAGAACGACGCGCCGAGCGACTGGAAAAAAGTTTTTAGGATAAACGGCTCGCTTTTCACAAAATCTTTTTTAATAAAAAACCAGAGCAGAATAAAGTTGATGATGGTACCCAGAGAATAGGCCAGGGGTAGCATTAGGATCTCCGTGCCGGAGAGATCCGAAACCTTGAGGAGCGATTCGATAAAATACCGCGGAAACAAAAAGTTCTTGAAGAGGTATAAAAACAAAATTGAAAAAAGGATGATCAGAAAAGACGAAATAAGATTGATGACAAGCGGCCGCCGGGTGTTTCCTCGAGCATAAAACGCACGGGCAAAAAGAGCGATCAATCCTTGGGCAACGATGGAGATTGAAAATACCGCGAGCGAGGCTGCCACCAGGCGCGTATTTTCCCAGGAAAAAAATCCCGATCCCAGAATGACGCGCACGATCTGTGCCCGAAGCACGATAAAAAGAAAAGTGATCGGGAGCGACCAGAAGATAATCGCCCGCGCCGCCGATTTCAGGTGGTCTTTAAATTCATCCATTAGCCCCCGGGAATAGCTCCTGGTGAGGATCGGGAAGGCGGCCACAGCGTAAGAAAGGCCGATGATGCCCAGGGGCACGGCCTGGAGATTAAGCGAAAGATTAAAAATTGAAATTGATCCGCTCGCTTCATAGGAAGCAAAAGCGACGATGATCAGGAGTGCCAAACTGTTGGCCGAAAGGCCCAGCGTCCTGGGTAAGGAAACTAAAACTGTCCTTTTAATATCGGAAAAATTTATCGACCAGGAAAATCTGGGAGTAAAACCGCTCCAGGCCGAAGCCAGCGCTTGGATCAAAAAATGAAGAAAGGCACCTAGAATCACTCCCAGCGCGAGTCCATAAATACCATAGCTGGGATAGAGAGAAAAAATGCCGGCAATGATGCCGAGATTGTAGAAAATCGGGCTTAGGGCGTAAATAAAAAATTTTCGGAAAAGCTGGGTAACCGTGCCGAAAATATTCGAGAGTCCCAGTAAAATCGGAGAGAGAAGCATGATCCGGGAGAGCTCAACGACTCTCGATTGCATCTCACTGGTGAATCCCGGGGTGATAATCGAGCTTAAATAAGGCATCAGGAGATAAGCGATCGCGGAGAAAAAAATCATCAGAACAAAAAACACGGAAAAAATGTCGCTCATATATTTCTTCGCCTCGTCCGTTACCTTATCTCCGGACATTCTTTCTAGAATAAATGGAATGAGGACAGTAATTGAAGCAAGCGACGCAACGGAAATAAAAATCAAGTCCGGCACTCGAAAAGCCGCGTAATAAATATCGAGGGTGGGTCCCGGCCCGATAAAATGCGCGAAGGAACGATCGCGAAGGAGCCCTAAGAGCTGTGAAAAGAAAGCAAAAACGCCCAAGAGCAGCGCCGCCTGGTTTATGTTCCCATATTCCTTGCTGAAAATCCTTAAAATCTTCTCCATTACCGCTTTTCTTCCTTAGGATTTGAAGCGCTCTTGAGAGAATCAAGATATTGCGTCAGATCCTCATCTCCAGGCGCGAGCGTAAGAGCCCCTTCGGCGTAACGAATTGCCTCGGAAAGATTATTGTCCGCTCTGGCAATTTGGGAAAGCGCCACCAACGCGTCAATATAATCAGCCTTAAGCGATAGGGCCCGGTCGGCATAACTCTTGGCTTCTTCTATTTTTCCGAAGGCAAGATTGTCGCGGGAAAGCGCTAATTTAATTGCCGGATTTAAGGGATTCAATTTTTCGGCGGCTTGATACGCTTCTATCGCTTTCCCGTACGCGCTCGGGACGCCGAAAGAACCGAGCGTGTCATAAACGGCGCCGAGCGTCTGGAAATTAATAAAATTCTCTCTATTATAAACGGTAGCTGAAGTGGCTCCATTCACCGCCTCTCGCAGGGTTCTCTGGAGTTCCACCTGCTCTTCTTGAGATAAAGAGGTTTCATTCACTAAAGTATTAAGCTTTAACAAGTAAACTTGCGCGTAAGTTCGCCAGTATAAATCGTTTGGAGAGAGCGAAACGGCCCGCTGGATCGAAGTTTCGGCAGCCGAAATATTGGTCGCGGCGAGAGCGCGGCCGAAGTAAGAAACCGAAGCGAATCGCTCCAAATATTTGAAGGAAAAAGCGACTGAACCGACAATCGCAACCACTAAAAGGAGAATGAAGAAGAAACTTTTTCTCGGATCCTCGAAAAAGGACCACCCCTCGGTCTTATTGGGCGAGGATAAACCGATAAATATTCCCGTCGTAGCCATGGCGAAAAGAAATATCACCGAACCAGTCGGATAAAAGAAAGACGCGATGAAAAGAAAAAGGGGCGCCACGAAAAATACCAATTCTTCGGCCTTGAGGCCGTCTTTCAGGCTCTCGAGAAGGGATCGCCCGCCATGGATTATAAAGAGAACAAAAAATAAGAGCCAAGCAAGAATGCCGACGAGTCCGGTGGTAGCGAAAAAGGTCGGAAACATCCCCACTCCGGAATCAAAAATGGTGTTCCAGTACGGGGTGTTATTAATCTTGGCGGGTCGGTGCATTGCCCAAGCGTCTCCGAATCTATTCGGACCCAAACCAAGAATTGGATCTCTGGTTAAACTGGATTTGGCTACCAGGGCGGTTGACGAGAAAGAGGGCCGGACTTCCGTATTCGGCAGTCTTAGATAATTCGGCAAGAGCCCCGCAATGAATTGTCCGGAAGTGAAGAAGAGGAGCGACAACACCATTATCGTTAAAGAGCCGGCCGGGAAATTTTTCTTCTCTCTGACTCCGGCGAAAAAAGAAATTTTATAAATAAAAACAAGCAGCGCAAAAAATCCGAGAAGCCCCCAAATAAGCGGAAAACTGATAAGAAAAACAAAAAAGAGCGAGAGAGCGATTAACCCAACGAGCAGCCATTTAATTGCCTTCGTCGCTTGAAAAAATTCAATAATTAAAAGCGAGAGGATTGCGGTAAATCCCGCCCAGAACCCCAGGGCGTTCCATGAACCGAGGAAATTATCGGTCTTCTCCGCCAAAACCCCGAAGGACAGAACGCTCGGCGCGAATAAGCGAAGGAATTGAAAAATCAAAACAACGCCGGAAACAATGATTATGCCCCATAAAATTTTTCTGGCGTGATCGGGCGACCGGAAAACAATCGAGACCAGAAACATGAGGAGAAATCCGGCAAAAATAAACCAAAAAGTTCCAACGTCAAACATCGTGCCGAAAAAAGACATTTCGCGGGCGGAAGAAAAAAGCGCGGAGAGGAGTATCGCCAGCACCACTCCCCCGCCGGCTACCAAGGTCCAGGATTTGGGTAAGATGATTTTGCCGTCGGAGAATCGCGCCGCCAGATAAAAAATGACGGAGATAGCCAAGCCCACTATCAAAAGGAGCCCTTTCCCAATCTCAATCGGAATTTTAGTGAAGGGCAGGAAAAAAACAGGCAGAAGCGCCAGAGTCGCGAAAAGGGACCAAAATGAAATTCTATCGAGGATATTTGACCACATGCGTGTATTCTATTATATAACGTATTATATAATTAATTAAACGACAATGTTAATAAGTTTGTTTTTGACATAAATTACCCTTTGGAGATTTTTCCCCTGGATATGTTTCAAAACTGCCGGATTGGCCAATGCTTTATTTTTTATGTCCTCTTCTGCCGCGTTATTTGGCATCACTATTTCTCCCCTCACTTTTCCATTCACTTGAATCACTATTTTGACTTCTTCGTCGATTATCAAATTTGTATCCCATTCCGGCCAGGGTTCAAGCTGGATCGAATTTTTGTGACCCAAATTCTGCCAGAGCTCTTCAGTGATATGCGGAGCAAAAGGAGAGAGAAGCTTTATAAATTTTTCAAATTCGCCTCGGGATATAATATTAGTTTCAGATTCATTTACAAAAATCATCAGCGCGGAAATGGCGGTATTGAACTTCATCGACTCGATGTCTTCAGAAACTTTTTTGATTGTTTTATTAAGCGAAGCAGATAGAGAAAAATTTGTGGCTGGGCGTGAAGCAGGTACAGAAGAATTCTGAACGGTGTAGGACCCACCCGGTACTCCGGGAAGGGTTAAGCCGGAAGAATTTTTCTGCACCTGCTGGCTTAACTTCCAGACTTTTTCTAAAAATCTTCTCGGGCCGATGATCGCTTCCTCGCTCCAGGCGATCGCCTGGTCAAAGGGTCCCATGAACATCTCATAAAGCCGGAGTGTATCCGCGCCGTATCGCTTCACAATGTCGTCCGGATTAATCACATTGCCCTTGGATTTCGACATTTTCTCTCCTCCTTCGGCTAAAATCAGCCCATGCGAAGTTCTTTTCTTGTATGGCTCCGAAGTGGGCACTAATCCCAAATCGAACAAGAATTTGTGCCAGAAGCGCGAATAAAGAAGATGAAGAGTTGTGTGCTCCATCCCGCCGTTGTACCAATTTACGGGTGTCCAGTATTTTAATTTTTTCGGGTCTGCAAATTTTTTCGAGTTTTTTGGATCAACGTAGCGCAAGTAATACCAAGAGCTCCCTGCCCAGTTGGGCATGGTGTCAGTTTCTCTTTTTGCGCTACCTTTACACTTCGGGCATTTTACATTTACCCATTTGGAAATGTTTGCCAATGGAGACTCTCCGCTGTCTGTCGGTTGATAATTTTTTACTTTTGGAAGTTCTACCGGCAAGTCTTTTTCCGGCACCGGTATATATCCACATTTCTCACAATGAATTATCGGTATCGGCTCACCCCAGTATCTTTGGCGTGAGAAAATCCAATCACGTAGCTTGAAGGTTGTTTTTTCTTTACCCCCGACAAACTTCACAATTTCCTTTTTCGCCTTTTCGGATTCCACCCCGTCGAATTGGCCGGAATTTATTAATACCCCTTCTCCAGCATATTGTTGGAAACCCTTTTTGTATTCATCCCAAGCAAACTTATGAGCTTCTGGAGTCAAAAATTTTTCCATCTCGTTTGGAGTTAACCAAAATACTTCATGGTTCATTTTTTCTGCATCTGAAATTTCTTCTTTTTCTCCGTTTTGAAGTTGAAAGTGCAAAGTGTGTAAATGAGCAAATCGGTTAATATTTTTTGGAACGTGAAAAAATTTACTATGGACTGTGAGTGACTTAGTAATCAATTTTGGATTTTTATATCCGGTTTCTTCACGTATTTCATTTACTGCGCCTTCTTCTAATGTTTGGTTGCCTTCAGGCCCTCCAGTCAAAAGTGTTTGCCAATTCACTTTTTTCCATTTAAGACCAATGTACTTATCTTCTGACCAATGTTTTACGATTGCCAAAATAGCATTTCGTTCAACGAGCGGCTCATTCTCTTTGTATGCGTCAATCCCTGATTTAGTAATAAAACAGGGTTCAATCACTCTTTTTATTAGCAAACCATATTTTTTCGCAAACTCAAAATCCCTCTCATCATG
>MFVH01000028.1:0-10239 GCA_001786015.1 Candidatus Nomurabacteria bacterium RIFCSPLOWO2_01_FULL_46_18
CTCGCTTTTTCATAGTGCGCCAACCGCTGGTGGAAACTTCAATAATTATCGTTTTATTTAGTTCCGGCACAAAAATTCTCTTCTTCTGAAGATTCTGGTACTTCCGCACCTTGCCGGTCGGGTTGAATTTAGTGGCGCGGGTCCGGTTCGAATATCCGCCGCCGACAATCGAGCTCCTTTTAGTGATCGGATCTATTTTCATGAGAGTTCTATCATGCTATCATAGAGATTGCATGAGCGCAATTGATGTAATTTTTTATATCGCGATTCTCATCATGTCGGTGGTAATCCATGAAGTTTCGCATGGCTACGCGGCGGAATATTTCGGCGACAAAACCGCGCGCTTCGCCGGACGACTTACCCTGAATCCGCTCCGGCACCTGGATTTCTTCGGCTCGATTATCCTCCCCCTGATTCTGGTTATCAGTAAAGCGGGATTCATTATCGGCTGGGCCAAGCCGGTGCCTTACAATCCGGAGAATCTCTCGAATCGAAGATGGGGCACGATTGCCGTTGCCTTCGCTGGAATTTTCGCCAACCTTATTGTCGCTCTCATTTTTGGTTTGATTATCCGCTTAGCTGTTTATTTTGATTTCGTTTACCCCCCGCTTTTTTTTATTTCCGGCCTGATTGTTTTTCTCAATTTACTTTTAGCCCTTTTTAACCTGATGCCCTTCCCGCCCTTGGACGGCTCGAAAATTCTTTTCTCGCTCCTACCAGCGCGTTTTTATCACCTGGAAGCCCTTTTGGAGCGATACGCGATTTTCATTTTTCTACTTTTTATTTTTTTCATCTGGAGTCAAGTTTTCCCAATCGTCGTATATCTCTATAACCTATTTACCGGCGGCTCGCCCGGCTTTCTCTAAATATTGCAATTTATCTATAGTTATAGTAAATTAAACCCTGAGTCTTTCCCGCTTTCTTCGGGATTCCGCCGGAGGCGGTGACGGACTCTTTTTTAATCATGCCAACCATTAATCAGTTAGTTAAAAAGGGCAGAAAGAAAGTGCAATCGAAAGACAAGACGGTAGCCCTTACCCGCGGTTTTAATGTTTTGAAAAACAAGCCGGTCTTTTTCCCTTCACCCTTCAAGCGTGGCGTTTGCGTCAAGGTCACGACCACCACTCCGAAAAAACCGAATTCCGCTCTCCGAAAAATTGCCCGAGTGCGACTTACCAACGGAATGGAAGTGACCGCCTATATTCCCGGCGAGGGACATAATCTGCAAGAGCACTCGGTGGTGATGCTTCGCGGCGGCCGGGTCAAAGATTTAATCGGAGTAAGATATCATATCGTGCGAGGAGTGCTCGATACTCAAGGAGTAGAAAAGAGGCGACAGGGACGATCGCTTTACGGCACTAAACAAGTAAAGAAAGATGCGACGAAAGGTTAATAATAGAAAAACAGTTTCCCCCGATTTTCTGTATAATTCAGAGAAACTCGAGAAATTTATAAACTACATTATGTGGAGCGGGAAAAAAGAAACCGCTCGACGGATAGTTTACGGAGCCTTGGAAGTGATTAAGGAAAAAACCGGCAATCCGAATCCGCTGGAAGTTTTTGACGCGGCGCTTCGAAACACCAGCCCCCTGACCGAAGTCCGTTCCAAGCGTATCGGCGGCGCCAACTATCAGGTTCCGCGCGAAGTTCGCCCGGATAGGAGACTCGCTCTGGCCATGCGCTGGATTCGTCTTGCCGCCCGCGGTAAAAAGGGAAGCCCGATGCATTTGAAGCTGGCCGAAGAACTGATTGCCGCCTCGAAGAACGAGGGCATAGCCGTTAAAAAGAAAGAGGATACTCACAAGATGGCGGAATCCAACAAAGCCTTTGCGCATTTTACTTGGTAGAAAAATATGGAAAGAGACTACCCATTAGAAAAAGTTAGGAATTTTGGGATTATCGCGCATATCGACGCGGGCAAAACAACCACGACCGAGCGAGTGCTTTACTATACCGGCCGTTCGCATAAAATCGGCGAAGTCCATGAAGGCGACACGGTGATGGATTGGATGGAACAGGAGCGCGAGCGCGGGATCACCATCACTTCAGCCGCGACCACTTGCTTTTGGACTCCCACCCATGCGGATCAAAACGATAAAAGTAAAAAACATCGTTTCAACATCATCGATACTCCCGGTCACATCGATTTTACCGTTGAGGTGAAGCGCTCGCTTAGGGTGCTCGACGGCGCGGTGGTGGTTTTCGACGGAGTGGCCGGAGTTGAACCGCAATCGGAAACCAACTGGCGCTACGCCGATGAAGCGAAAGTTCCGCGAGTCTGCTTTATAAACAAGCTCGACCGCATCGGCGCTTCTTTCGAGCGTTCTTACGCCACAATTTTAGACCGTTTGAATAAAAACGCAGTCCGAATGCAGATCCCGATCGGCTTGGAAGAAAAATTCGAAGGAGTTGTAGATCTTTTGACTATGAAGGCCTACTATTTTGAAGGCGAAATGGGAAATGAAGTCAAGCAGGACGAAATTCCGGAGGACCTAAAAGCCGATGCGGAAAAATATCGCCACGAACTGGTGGAAAAAATAGTGGAAACCGACGATATGCTCATGACCGAATATCTGGAAGGCATGGTTCCGCATGTTGAAACTCTTAAAAAAACATTGCGCAAAGCAGTGATTGAAAATATAATTTTTCCGGTCTTTACCGGCTCGGCACTCAAAAATAAAGGAGTTCAGCTTATCCTCGACGCGGTGGTGGATTATTTGCCGTCGCCGACGGACATTCCAGCTATCTCTGGAATCAACCCGGAAACGGAAGAGCCGATGGTCCGCCATGCGTCAGACGCGGAGCCTTTCTCCGCGCTTGCTTTTAAAGTCGCGAGCGACCCCTTTGTTGGCCAACTCATTTTCTTCCGCGTTTACTCCGGCACGCTTTCCGCCGGAAGTTATGTCTATAATCCGCGAACTCGCAATAAAGAAAGGATTGGGCGAATTCTTCGTCTGCACGCCAACGACCGCGAAGAAGTGAAAAAAGTTTTTGCCGGCGAGATCGCCGCGGCGGTGGGTCTCCGTGATACCATCACCTCCGACACTCTCTGCGATGAAGCGAACCCGATCGAACTTAACCGGATTATTTTCCCGGAGCCGGTTATTTCGCTTCGGATTGAACCTAAGACTAAAGCCGACCAGGAAAAAATGGGCTTGGCCTTGAATCGCTTGGCGCAGGAAGATCCGACTTTTAAAGTTTCGACTGACCAAGAAACCGGCGAGACGATTATCGCTGGAATGGGGGAGCTCCATCTGGAAATCATTGTTGAGAGGATGAAGCGTGAATTTACCGTTGAAGCGAATGTCGGGAAGCCCCAAGTGGCCTATCGCGAAACGATTACCGGAGAATCCGAAGCCGAAGGAAAATACATCAAGCAGTCTGGCGGTCGCGGAAACTACGGACACGTTCGCATTAGAATTAAACCGATGCAGGCGCTTTCCAAAGAAGAGTTGGAGGATCTGCCGAAAAACACCAAACGCTCGGCTGGATTTGAATTCATCAATTCGATTAGAGGCGGAGTCATTCCACAGGAATTTATTCCGGCTTGCGAGAAAGGATTCAAAGAGGGGCTGGATCGCGGAGTTGTGGCCGGTTTTAAAATCGTGAATATTTCCGTCGATCTTTGGGACGGGAGCTATCACGAAGTTGATTCGAATGAGATGGCTTTCAAGATCGCGGCTTCGATGGCGGTGCAAGACGCTTGCCGTCGCGCCAATCCGGTCTTGCTTGAGCCGATGATGAAAGTAGAAGTTGTTGTGCCGGAGAAATTCATGGGCGATATTACCGGAAATCTCTCTTCGAAGCGCGGACTTATCGAAAGCATGGAAGACCGGGGAATGAACAAAGTAATTCGCGCCGTAGTGCCGCTATCGGAGATGTTCGGCTACATGACCGGCCTGCGCTCCATGACCGAAGGCCGAGCGTCTTTCAACATGGAATTCGTTCGCTATGATATTGTACCTAACAATGTGGCTGAAACTATTATAGCGGCGAGGAAGTAAACTAAAATATTAAAAACAAAAGATCCTCATCACGAGGATTTTTTGTTTTTGTTGTATAGGTATTGACAAATTTATTATAATGTGTATTATGTCAATAGGTTTCCTGTTCTTTACACTTCCGTGAGGAACAGACCCTATTCCACAACCCAGGGGGAGTGATGACCACCACGACGAAGGCAACTGGCTTCAACCTGTTCGCGGCGATGGCTACCGTGGACCTCTCGAGCACTCCGCCCAGCGGCGATCAGCTCACGGCCGTTCTTGACGGCGAGACCGTCATCGGGACGATGAGCGAGGACCTGGTGCGGATCTATCGTGTGGCCCTGAGTGTGGTGAGCCCCATCGATGCCCTCAGGGCGAAAGCAAGGGAGATGGATGCTGCCCACGCTTTGTCGCACGAGGAGGCCGAGAGGACCGAGAACTACGATGGCCTCAACTGTCACGAGCACGCCGAGAAGCTGGCGGCCGTCGAGCAGGAAGCCGAGCTCCTGATGGCCCAGTTGGAGAACCTCAAGAGCATCTTCTGGGGCATGATCCGGCTGGAGTTCCCCGACTTGGGGCACTCCGATGCTGGTGTTCGTGAAGGCAACAAGGTCGTGCTCTGTCCCACTGGCGAGAAGGACGACTCTGCTCCACTGGAACTCCAGAGCTTTCTCGCCGCCATTGAAGACATGGGGGGGGAGCTCATCCGGATGTAAGTAGTCCGGCGAGAGTGGCGAGAGCAGTGTGCAACAATCGGGCTGGTTGCAATTCCGCACCAGCCCATCGAACCCTAACAAGGAGGTAACAACCGCTTCGTTAGGGTTTTTATCATTTATGGCGAGCTGGAGTTTCTGGAATTGTTTGTTCTCCTCAAGAAGTAAAGAAGAAATTCAAAATTTAAAAGGTGGTATAATATAAAAATTATGAGTGGATTGACAATGTTTTTTAATTTGTTAGTATGTAAATAACTGCACTTTGGCAGTTTTTATGTTGCTTATTATTAAATAATTTTTAAACAATCATATGGCAGAAGAATTTAAGAGAGACAAACCACACATCAATGTCGGCACTATCGGTCACGTGGACCATGGAAAGACCACTTTAACCGCAGCTATCCTTCATGTTTTAAACATGGCAGGAAAGACAGTTAGACTTCGAGGTGTTGATCAAATCGATAATGCTCCCGAAGAAAAAGCTAGAGGAATCACTATTAACATTTCTCACAACGAGTATGCAACCGACGCACGCCATTACGCGCACATCGACGCTCCGGGCCACGCCGACTATATCAAAAACATGATCACCGGCGCCGCGCAAATGGACGGTGCTATTCTTGTCGTTGCCGCAACAGACGGCGCGATGCCGCAGACCCGCGAGCACGTTCTCCTTGCTCGACAAGTTGGGGTTCCTAAGATTCTTGTTTTTTTAAACAAATGCGACATGGTGGATGATAAGGACATGATTGACCTTGTTGAAGAGGAAATTCGTGAACTTCTGACCAAACAAGGATTCGACGGCGCCGGCGCGCCGGTTATTCGCGGCTCGGCCCTGAAGGCGCTTGAAGCAAAATCGCTTGATGACGAATGGGCGAAGAAAGTTCTGGAGATGGTGAACGCGCTCGACACTTATATCCCAATCCCGGTTCGCGATACGGTTAAGCCCTTCCTTATGCCGGTTGAAGATATTTTCTCGATTGAAGGCCGCGGCACGGTGGTTACCGGAAAAATTGAGCGAGGTACGGTCAAAGTCGGCGAAGATGTGGAAGTTGTCGGTATCAAGCCAACCCAGAAAACAACCGTTACCGGAATTGAAATGTTCAACAAAAATTTGCAGGAAGGCATGGCCGGAGACAACGCTGGCGTCCTTTTGCGGGGTCTGAAGAAAGAAGATATTACTCGTGGGCAGGTTCTGTGTAAGCCCGGGACAACCACTCCGCACGATAATTTCACCGCGGAAATCTATGTTTTGAAAAAAGAGGAAGGAGGACGCCACACACCATTCTTCACCGGTTACAAGCCGCAATTCTATATTCGTACCACTGACGTGACCGGAGATGTGAGCCTGGCCGAAGGCGCGGAAATGGTCATGCCCGGAGATACGGTGAAAATTACGGTCAAGCTGGTTACGCCGGTTGCCTTGGAAGAGTCCCAAAGATTCGCTATCCGCGAAGGCGGTAAAACTGTCGGAGCGGGGGTGGTCACTAAAATCCTGGGGTAGCCGATGGCCAAAGAAACAAAAACAAAGAAACCCCCTATCAAAGTCGGGATCCCGACAGGGGTTGGGACAAAAACACTAAAAGTTAGAGTACCCAGAAAAGCAAAAGAAAAAGTTGCTGAAGCTCCGAATACGCCAAAGCGCGCGAAAGATGAAAGTAAAGTAGTACTTCGCATTCGGGTCCGCGCCTATGAAAGCAAAATTCTGGACGCTTCGGTCAAGCAGATCATTGATACTGCCCGTCGCTATGACGCGGATATCGTAGGTCCTGTGCCGTTGCCAACCGAAATTAAAAAACACACGGTCAATCGCGCGTCTTTCATCTATAAAAACACCCGGGAGCAGTTCGAGATGAGGATCCACAAAAGACTGATCGACATCGTCAATCCGAACGCAAAGACGATCGAGGCGCTCTCCAATCTCTCGCTTCCTTCGGGGGTTGATATTGACGTGAAAATGCTCTAGAAAATAACATGACTAAATTCATATTAGGAAAAAAAGAAAAAATGACGCAATATTTCGGGGAAGACGGAGAGGTTTTTCCGGTAACGGCGGTTTTCGCCTCCCCGGTCAAAGTAAAACGGATCTTCGCAAAGGAGAAAGACGGCTATGACTCGGTGCAACTCTCCTGGGGCGCCGGTAAAAAGGAAAAAATAAAAGAATTTAGATTAAAATCGGGGGACAAAAACGAAGTAAAGGAAGGGGACACGATTGATGTTTCAATTTTCTCCCCCGGCGATAAATTGCAGATTTCCGGAACCTCCAAAGGCAAGGGTTTTCAAGGAGTGGTCAAGCGTCACGGTTTCCGGGGCGGCCCGCGCACTCATGGTCAGAAACATTCAGAACGAGAAGCCGGCTCGATTGGCGGGGGACTTCGCACTCACGTGCCGAAAGGCATGCGAATGCCCGGTCGGATGGGCGGAGACCGCATCACCCAGAAGAATTTGGAAGTTATCTCGGTTGATAAAGAGAACAATATTCTCTTGATCAAAGGGGCGCTACCGGGGGTTCGAGGAAGCTTAGTGGAAATAATTGGAAGATAACGGGATGGAAGCCAAAATTTACAATCAAAAAGGCAAGGTTGCCGGAACGGTTGAACTTCCGGAGAGAGTTTTTGCCGCCAAGTGGCGGGTTGACCTGGTGCATCAAGTTGTTGAAGGAATGCGCTCGAACAAGCGGGCTGGCACGGCTGACGCCAAGGACCGCGGAGAGATTCGCGGCGGAGGCCGGAAGCCCTGGAAGCAAAAGGGTACGGGGCGTGCCCGGCACGGCTCGACTCGAAGCCCGATCTGGGTCGGCGGGGGAGTGACACACGGGCCGTTGAAGGAGAAAAATTACAAGAGAAAGGTTTCAAAAAAGATGCGCGCGCAGGCGCTTTTCTCCGTCCTTTCAAAAAAATTAAAAGAGGGGGAAATTGTTTTTATTGATTCTCTTTCATTGCCTGCGATCAAAACAAAGGCGGCGGTAGAAGTTATTAATAATTTATCGAGTTTGTTTCCGCGTGGTAAAGTCTTAACCGCTCTCTACGAGCGAAACGAGAAAACCGAAAAAAGTTTTAGAAATCTTCCAAAAGTTGAAGTTTCCTTTGTTAAAAACCTAAATCCTGTTCAAGTTTTAAATCACAAGTATCTCTTAATCGAACATCCCGAGGAAAGCATCCAATTTTTAAACCAAAGAGGGAAATCCCGATAGTAGAGCAGAGCTCACTACGGGACAAGTAAAATGCAAAACATTAACGTAATTAAAAATCCACGCATTACCGAGAAAGGCAGCCGATTGCAGGAAAGCAATGCCTATGTATTTCAGGTTGCTAAGGGCGCCGGGAAAAATGAAATAAAACAGGCAATATTTCAGCTCTACAAAATAAAGCCGATTCGAGTAAACATACTAGCGATACCGGAAAAAAAAATTAATAGTCGCGGGCGTGTTGGAGTGAAAACGGGCGGCCGAAAAGCTGTGGTTTATTTAAAGAAAGGCGACAAAATTGAATTTATATAAACTTTAGAAATGAAAAAATATAATCCCACAACCAAATCAAGAAGGCAGATGACGACGGTGAATTATGCCGGAGTTTTAACCAAAAAGGGGCCCGAAAAATCGCTTACCTACGGCCGGCAGAGGCAGAAAGGCCGCAACAGCCAGGGACGGATCACGGTCCGACACAAGGGTGCCGGGCACAAGCGGCGCTTCCGGGACGTTGACTTTTTGTATGATAAAAAAGAAATTCCGGCGACGATTAAATCGGTTGAATATGATCCGAACCGCTCGGCCTTTATCGGGCTCTCGTTTTACAAAGACGGAGAAAAAAGATATGTGATCCTTCCGAAAGGAGTTTTACCGGGTCACACTTTTATCGTTTCGGAGAAAGCCGAACTCAAGCCTGGGAATCGAATGGCCTTGAAGAATATCCCGGTCGGGACTTTTGTCTATAATATCGAACTGAAGCGCGGGGGCGGAGCGAAAATCGCGCGCTCGGCCGGAATTTTTGCCCAAGTAGTGGCGAATGCCGAGAGATACACCAACTTGAAAATGCCTTCAAGTGAAGTGAGAAGGGTGAGCGAAGAGTGTTATGCCTCGATCGGCTCGGTTTCCAACGAGGAGCATCATCTGGAGAATTACGGCAAAGCAGGCAGGAGCCGTTGGAAGGGAATTCGCCCAACCGTGCGGGGGACTGCCATGAATCCTGTCGATCATCCTTACGGCGGCGGCGAAGGCAGGCAAGGCCGCGGCACCAAGCGCCCAAAGACCATGTGGGGTAAAGTTACCGGCGGACGAAAAACCCGGACTCCCAAGAAATATTCGAATATTTTCATCGTATCCCGCCGCAGGACCGGTAAAAGTAGAAAACAGGCGTAGCTTGTGTTATACTAAGGTGAATGAAGTTCAATCCAGATTCTCCGGAGGCAAACGTGCCCAAGCAAAAGGAGAGCAAACTCGAGAAGTTGGAGTGCAATATCCACGGCCAGCTTTTCTTCGTGAGATATAAAGGAGAGCTGGTTTGCCCCCTCTGTATGGCGACAATGGGGGAGAAGGATTTTCTCCCGGAAATTCCGGCAAGTAAGCGAATTGACACAAGAGGTTGGGTGGACTATAAAAATCGACAACTTCCCAGGGAGGAGCGTTCCGATTCAGACTAGTCTCGGGCAGCCGCACGGCTGCCCTTGTCTATTTAGGGTTAATTTGCTAATATTCCTTAAGGCCGAAAGGCCTATTTGTTTATCATGACCAGATCAATCAAAAAGGGAATGTATGTGGATGAAAAACTCCTTCTGAAGATCAAGGGTAAAAATCCCCTGCAAACTCCGTCTATTAAAACCTGGAAGCGCGCTTCGCAAATCTCGCCGGAGATGATCGGTTTTACTTTTAGTGTCCATAACGGGAAAACGCACGTCGAAGTTCTGGTTACCGAAGACATGGTCGGGCACCGGCTGGGAGAATTCTCCCCGACCAAAAAATTTATCAAGCACGGCGGACGCATGCAGAAAGAATTGGAGATGAAGCAGAAAGAAACCGAAATCGCGCAAGCCCAGGCAGCGAAAGCGGTGGCCACGGAATCTAAAGAATCTAAATAAATTAAAGTAACATGAAAGCATTTTTAAAAAATTACAGGCAGTCTCCTCGGAAAGTCCGATTGGTCGCCAATTTGGTCAAAGGCAAAAACGTGAACGAAGCGATTACCACGCTTAATTTTTTAGCCAAGCGCGCGGGCAACCCGATTAAAAAACTCCTGCTCTCGGCTGTGGCAAATGCTAAACAGACCGGCATGGATAAAGAAAACCTAAAGATTAAGGAACTCCGAGTGGACAAGGGCCTTGTTTTTAAAAGAATGATGCCCGCCGCGATGGGTACCGCTCATCGGATCAATAAGAGGACCAGCCACGTAACTTTAGTTTTAGCTCCGACGCCGAAGTCGGAGTCCCGACCTAAAAGCGTCGGGACCGAAAAAGTGAAGAAATAATATGTCAAAAGTCGTCCATCCATACGCGCATAGATTGGTGACCTTAAGGGACTGGAAGTCCCGCTGGTTTGCCGACCCGAA
>MFVH01000028.1:10283-14012 GCA_001786015.1 Candidatus Nomurabacteria bacterium RIFCSPLOWO2_01_FULL_46_18
ATCTGGAAAAGAAGCTACGCGGATTATATATTTCTTCGATCGAGATAGAAAGAAGCCGAAAGGCAACCCGCCTCATTATTAAAACTTCCCGCCCGGGCCTCATTATCGGACGCTCCGGCGAAGGGGCGGCCAAATTGAAAAATGATATTTTAAAAAAGATGAGCAAATTGAACCTCGCCCGTCCGGAAGATTTTAAGCTGGAAATTGTGGAGGTTCAGAATCCGGAGGCGGATGCCTCGATCGTCGCCTATATGATCGCCGAAGGATTGGAAAAGAGAATGCCATATCGGCGCGTCGCCAAGCAGATCCTGGAGAAAGTAATGGCGGCTCGCGGCGTCGAGGGGGCTCGGATTGTTCTCTCGGGGCGCTTGGGCGGAGCGGAAATCGCCCGAACCGAAGACTTGAAGCGTGGTTCGATCCCGCTCCAAACTCTCCGGGCGGATATCGATTTCAAGCGCGAGCGCGCGACCTTGCCCTACGGAGTTGTCGGGATAAAAGTCTGGATCTATCGCGGAAAGATCTTCGCGGAAAAGAAGAAAGACGCAAAAAGTTAATTTTTTAAAATTAGTCATGCTTATACCCAAAAAAGTAAAATTTAGAAAGTGGCAGACCGGGCGCCTGAACCCAAAGAAACTCTCTCCGGACACCCGCGGGACGAAGCTTTCTTTCGGCGCTTACGGTCTCAAAGCGGAAACTCAAGCCAGAGTAAGATCAAATCAGATTGAGTCCGCCCGGAAGATTATCTCCCGCACTCTGACCAAAACCGGAAAGTACTGGATCCGTATTTTTCCGGATCGGCCTTATACGGCGAAGCCGGCGGAGATGGG
Source organism: Candidatus Nomurabacteria bacterium RIFCSPLOWO2_01_FULL_46_18 (assembly GCA_001786015.1). Classification (GTDB taxonomy): domain Bacteria; phylum Patescibacteriota; class Minisyncoccia; order Phycocordibacterales; family UBA9973; genus UBA9973. The sequence continues at coordinate 11,111 of MFVH01000028.1, forward strand.
AATGGGAAAAGGCAAGGGCGATCCGCAGGGGTACTCATTTGACGTCTTACCCGGCCGGGTTATTTTCGAGGTGGATGGCGTAGAGGAAAACGTTGCTCGGGAAGCTCTTCGAAAAGCTGGGGCGAAATTACCGGTCAAATCAAGAATTATCACAAGGCGTTCATAATTTCATGGCAAAGAAGATAAATTTTAGAGCAATGGCAAGGGACGAACTGGAGAAGAAGCTAGCCGATTCCCGCGAAGAGATCAGGGTTTTGCGTTTCAAATCGCAGGGGGCCAAGTCAAAAAATGTTAAAGAAGAGTTGGCTTTACGAAAAAATATTGCCCGGATTTTAACAATTTTTCACGAAGAAAAATAAAATGGCGGAAAAAGTATCAAGAAAAATATTAAGCGGGGTAGTTGTGGGGGATAAAATGGATAAAACCGTCGTAGTTTCGGTGTCGCGATTCGTGAAGCACAAGAAATACGGCAAATATTATAAAATCAGCAAGCGTTACAAGGCGCACGATCCCGAGAATAAATACAAGACCGGCGACAAAGTAAAGATTGCGGAAACCAGGCCGATTTCAAAAGAAAAGAAATTTAAAGTATTATGATTCAACCGCGCAGTTTAGTAAAAATAACCGACAATAGCGGAGGAACGCTTGGGCAGGTCTTCAAGGTATTGGGCAGTTCCAAGAAGAGGTATGCCGGCCTTGGCGAATTGGTGGTTATTTCGGTCAAGGTGGCGAGCCCGCGGAAAATGGTGAAGAAAAAGGATGTGCACCAGGCGGTCGTCGTTCGCACCCGCAATGCCTACCGCCGGGCCGACGGCTCTTACATCCGTTTTGACGATAATGCCGTAGTGATATTGGAAAAAGGGAAAAAAGATCCGAAAGCCGGACGCGTTTTCGGGCCGATTCCGCGAGAGCTGGCGGAGAAAGGATTCCAGAAGATAGCTTCGCTCGCGCAGGAAATTATATGAAAATTAAAAAAGGAGATAATGTAATAGTGCTTACCGGCAAAGACAAAGGCAAAAAAGGCAAAGTTGTTCGGGCATTTCCCAAAAAAGGGAAAGTTTTAGTCGAAGGCTTGAATATGGCGAAAAGGAATCAACGGCCCAAAAAAAGCGGTGAGAAAGGTCAAATCATGAATATTGCCATGCCGATCCACGTTTCCAACGTCAAAAAAGCCGAGTAAAAAAGAAAAAAATTATGGCCAAGCATTTAAAGGTTTCAGAAAAAGAAAAAACAAGTTTTGAAAAAATGAAAAGCGATTTTCATTATAAAAACGCCATGGCCGCGCCGCGGATGCAGAAAGTGGTGATTAACACCGGCACCGGAACGGCTATTAAAAAAGATCCAAAGAAAAATGAAGCTATTTCCGAACGCCTGGCTAAAATCACCGGACAGAAGGCGGCTCTACGCGGCGCCAAAAAATCAATTTCAACTTTTAAGATTCGGGAAGGGGATCCGGTCGGACTGGTGGTGACCCTGCGGGGAAAAAGAATGTATACTTTCCTGGAGAAACTTATTAATGTAGCCTTGCCCCGCACCAAAGATTTCCGCGGTATCCCGCGTAAAGCAGTGGACAATGTCGGGAACTTAACCCTTGGCATCAAAGAGCACACGATCTTTCCGGAAACCGCGGATGAGGACATCAAGGATGTCTTCGGCATGTCAATTACCCTCGTCTCTACCGCCAAAAACAAAAAAGAAGGCCTGGCTTTCTTCGAGCTACTGGGAATTCCGTTCCAGAAGGAGAAATAGAGCCCTCTCCTCCTAATGTAGGAGGAGTACCCAAAGGGCGAGGTGGTAATCACCACCCCAGCCCCTCCTCCGCAAGGAGGGGAGGATTTTGTTATAATGTTTTCATGGACGAGGGTATAAAAGTTGGCGGTAACGAAGAAATCGAAGCAGCCCTAAAGGAGTTTAAAGCAAAATCTGCAATTGAACAACTGCGACCAGTTGTTAAAACTAAAGTTGCTTCTGACCTGCCTAAAATGGTTCAGCTGGTGGTAAAATTCTCCGGCGGATACATTAAAGATGAAAAACAGGCGAATTATGTTCTCTTTGGGCTTGTAATATTGATGTTCGCTCTCACGTTTTTCTTCCTTTTTAAAGGAAGCAACAAAACAAAACCCCTACCGATAGATCTTGAGCATATTGACCAGCGCCAATTTGTAAGATGAGAAAAGATGTTAAAAAACGCCAGCAATTAAAAAGGGGCTTCACTCTCATAGAACTTCTTGTAGTTGTCGCTATTATCGGCATGCTCTCTTCCATTGTGCTTGCCAGTTTGAATGGGGCGCGGGCGAAAGCCAGAGACGCGAAAAAAATCAGTGAATTCAGACAACTAACAATATCCCTAGCGCTTTACTTCGATAAGTATGGCAAGTATCCAAATGATGGCGCAAATGTTGGGACAAATCCGTGGACCGACAACTTCGATTCTATGGCTTCGCAATTAAAAGCAGAAGGTTTTCTAAGTTCAATTCCAATAAGTCCGATTGCTCCTGGGTCTAGCGGAGGAGCAAGCGGATCATACCTGGGATATAATTATTACAACTATGGTCCTACAATTCCAGATATTGGAGGACTTCTTGTAACCAATTTAGAGACTGTCCCTCTTTCGACTACTGGGCTTTCTCCATCTTGTCGTCCTTTTAGTGTTCCTAATTGGTGTAGTACCACATCTCCAACTCAATTTTATTGTATCTGTAATCCTTATTAGCTATGTTGCTAAAAACAAACAAAAAAGGCTTCACCCTCATCGAGCTCCTGGTGGTGGTCGCCATCATTAGTCTGCTCTCTTCGATAGTCTTAGCTTCTCTTGGTTCAGCAAGAACAAAGGCGCGAGATGCGCGAAGATTAGCTGATTTGAGGCAGATCGATACAGCTTTTGCTTTGTATTTTTCCGACA
>MFVH01000028.1:14054-24493 GCA_001786015.1 Candidatus Nomurabacteria bacterium RIFCSPLOWO2_01_FULL_46_18
CAGGGATATCTTGCCAACGTTTGCAACGCCAAAGATCCCCAAGGTAATCCTTATGCCTACGTAGTATTAAGCGGCAACCAAGGTTACCGTCTAGGCGCCAGATTCGAACAGACGTCCACTCAAGGCATACCGTTTGTATGGGATGGCGGGACGGTTGCTAGCTGGTATGAAAGAAAATGATGCTCTTATGTAGGTTGACTAATTGCGCCTATTCTGATAATATCTTTGTAAGGGAATTTTGCCAGCCAAAGGCAGGCAAGCTTTGATTAATCCGCTTTTCTCCTCCGACGCTCTGAAATCAGAGGTTCGGAGAAAAAAAGTGAGATATTGCAAAGCTCTCCCGAATGATTTTATATGGCAAAAACATCAGTTGTAGCAAGAAGTAAAAAGAAACCAAAATTCAGCACTCGGCAGAAAAACCGATGTTTTCGTTGTGGAAGAGGGAATGGTTTTATGAGGGACTTTAATTTGTGCCGAATATGCTTTCGGGAGCTGGCCAATGAGGGCATGCTTCCCGGCATCCGCAAATCGTCATGGTAGGAGATCCAATCGCAAACATGATCATAATGATTAAGAATGCGAGTCTCGCTGGCAAAGAGACAGTCGTTTTCCCTTACTCTAAAATCAAACAAGCAATTCTGGAATGCTTGAAAAAAGAGGGATATATCAAACAATTTTCCAAGAAAGTGAAAAAAGACCATCCGGTGCTGGAGGTCGAGCTTCTCTACGCCGATAAACAGCCGAAGATCTCGGAAGCGGAGAGAATTTCCAAGCAGTCGAAGAGAGTTTATTTCAGGGTTAAAGATATTCACGCCATCCGGTCCGGTTCGGGACTGCTTGTCCTTTCCACTCCCAAAGGAATTTTATCCGGAAAAGACGCGAGGCGCGAACAAGTCGGAGGCGAAGCGTTATTTAAACTTTGGTAATTCGGCAAGCTCACCATAAATGATATGTCAAAGATCGGCAAACAAAAAATAGCTATACCGGAAGGAGTTACCGTCGTGAGAGATGGGGATAAATTTAGCGTTAAGGGGCCGAAGGGAACGCTTAGCAAAAACTTTCGACCGGATATTGAAATTAAAATAGAAGATAAATTGATAACCCTCAATCCAAAACGAAACGACAAATTCTCCAAATCTCTTTGGGGCACTTATGCTTCGCATCTTTTAAATATGATTGCCGGCGTGCAGAATCCTTATCAGAAGAAATTGATTTTAGAAGGAATCGGATTTAAATCCGAGGTGAAAGGGAAAGATTTGAATCTCGCGCTTGGATTTTCTCATCCAGTTATTGTAAAGATTCCGGAAGGTATAACTGCTACGGCTGAAAAAAATAATATCACGATTACCGGGATCGACAAAGAATTGGTGGGGAACTTTGCCGCCTCGGTCAGGGCCCTGAAGAAGCCGGAGCCGTATAAAGGCAAGGGCATGCGCTATGAGGGCGAAGTAATTAGGAGAAAACAAGGTAAGAAGACGGTATAAACAAATATGAAAACAAAGACAGAAAAAAGAATAAGACTGAAAGGAAAAATCCGAGCAAAGATCGCGGGAACGAAGGAGCGGCCGCGGCTTTCTGTTTTTCGGTCAAATAAATTCGTTTACGCGCAAGTGATCGACGACATGGTCGAGAAAACGCTAGCTCAAGCAAGTGATGTGAAAGTAAAGAAAGGCACTAAAACCGAAAGGGCCAAGGAGGTGGGTAAAATGATCGCAGAAGCGGCGCTCAAAGCAAAGATCAAAAATGTTGTTTTTGACCGAAATGGATTCAAATACACCGGCCGGATCAAATTAGTGGCGGATGCCGCACGGGAAAGCGGACTAAAATTTTAAATATGATGGAAAAAGCAAATGAAAAAAAGAACAGGGGACGACGGGGATCGGCTTTTCCGCGCCCTAAGCCGGAATTCGATCAGAAAATCATAAGCATCCGAAGGGTCACCCGAGTGGTAGCTGGCGGCCGGCGCTTTTCTTTTAGCGTGGCCCTGATTGCCGGAGACAAGAAGGGCTCGGTTGGGCTGGGGCTAGGCAAGGCCGGAGATACCTCGCTGGCGATTAATAAGGCGCTCCGGAACGCTAAGAAGAACATGGTCAAACTGAAATTAAGCAAAACGATGTCCATTCCCCACGAACTTGAAGCTAAATTTTCCAGCGCGCGCGTCGTTCTTTTACCGAACCGCGGCCGAGGCCTGGTCGCTGGCTCGGTTATCCGCGACATCGTAAAGTTGTCCGGAATAAGGGACGTGACGGGAAAAATTTTATCCAAAAGCAAAAATAAATTGAACAACGCCAAGGCGGTGATGAAAGCCCTGGAGGAAATTTCTTCCAAATACTCGAAGCCAGTCCCGAACGAAATCGCGGACGCAGACAAAAAACAAGTTTTTGAAAAAGAAAAAAGAGAAGAAAATGCAAATACATAATTTAAAAAGAAATCATCCGAATAAAAAAGACCGCATTGTCGGCCGGGGCGGGAAGCATGCCAAAACCTCCGGCCGCGGAGGGAAAGGGCAGACCGCTCGGGCGGGCAACAAGCGCCGGCCGGAGCTTCGTGATATCATTAAGAAATTGCCCAAAAAACGGGGGTTTAAATTCCAGTCGATCCGGAAGCCTCTCCTTATCCAAAGCGCTGGGAAAAAAGAAAAATTTTCGGAATTAAGGAAGCGTCTGGGACTCAAGGGGGGGAAGATAAAAATCAATGCAAAACTTTTGGAATAAAATAAAGCTCATTTGGACGGATCTTTCTCTCCGCAAAAGGATTCTCTTCGTGCTTTTGGCTCTGGTTGTTTTCCGGGTTCTGTCCGCCATTCCCATCCCCGGCATCGACACCCTCGAGCTCAACCGTTTTCTCTCCAACAACCAATTTTTCGGTATCCTGAACATTTTCTCCGGCGGAGGACTTTCGAATCTCTCGATCATCATGCTCGGAGTGGGGCCCTACATCACCGCCTCGATCATCATGCAGCTCTTAACGATCATGGTTCCGGCCCTGAAGCGACTTTATCACGAAGAGGGGGAAGCGGGCCGGAAAAGATTTAGCCAATATTCGAGGATCTTGACGGTGCCGCTCTCGGCCATTCAGGGATTTTCTCTTTTGGCCATCCTGGAAAGCCAAAATATTTTGGTGGACTTAACCGTTTTTGACCGGCTGACCAATCTGGTGATTGTAGTCGCCGGGGCGATGCTCATTATGTGGATCGGGGAGTTGGTCTCAGAATTCGGGATTGGGAACGGTGTTTCGATCATAATTTTTGCCGGTATAGTCGCCCAATTGCCGAGTGAAATCGGACAGCTTTTGTTCACTTTTGACGTTTCGCAGATTCCGCTTTATCTCCTCTTTATCGCAATCGGGGCTCTGGTAACCGCGCTGGTGGTCGTTATCACCGAAGCGGAGAGGCCGATTCCCGTCACCTACGCCAAACGCGTCCGGGGGATGAAGATGTATGGCGGTGGGTCTACCTATCTGCCGCTTCGCGTCAATCAGGCCGGAGTCATTCCGATTATTTTTGCTCTTTCGATCTTGCTTTTTCCGCAAATGATCGGCACTTTTTTATCTCGGTTTGATGGCGCGATTATTTCTAAAATTTCCGCGGCGCTAATCGGTTTTTCTCAAACTTCGCTTCTTTACGCGATCCTCTACTTCATTTTAGTTTTTCTTTTCACTTATTTTTATACCGCGGTCACCTTCGATCCGGAGGCGCTCTCCACCAATTTGCAGAAAAACGGCGCCTTTATCCCCGGCATCCGCCCCGGGCTTTCCACCTCCCAATATATTTCAAAAGTTTTGAGTCGTATCACCACCCTCGGCGCCATATTCTTGGGCTTTATCGCGGTTCTTCCCTTGATCATGAGGAGCTTAACCGGAATTACGGCGATTGCTCTTGGCGGCACCGCTCTTCTCATCGTCGTCTCGGTTGTCCTCGACCTGATCAAAAAAATCGACGCGCAAGTTTCAATGCGCGAGTATTGAATCTTACTCTTCTCACGGCCGTGAGTGTGGTAAGATTTTAGTTATTGAGCCAATTTCTATATTTTTTTACTATGATTTCGGCAACCTCTTGGAGGTTGTTTTTATTTGTGTCCACGATCAAGTCGTAGTTTTGTTTGGCCGTATAATCTTCGATTCCATACAATTTTTTGTATCTCTTGTGTTCGCTTTCGAGTCTCCGGGTAATTTCCGCATAAACCTCATCAGTGTTCTTTGATTTATCGCTCATCTTCCGCAATTTATTCTTATCTAAATCCTTGAGAACTCTTTCTCTTGAAATTTCAAGTGACAAGTCTAAAAAAACCTTGAAGGATTCAGGAATGAAGTGGTAGGCAAGGCGGGAATCAATTACCGTTCCTTCGCGGCCTCGTAATTTTTTGATTTCTGCATCGATCTCTTCATCGATTGACCTGCCTCGTTCCGCAATGGCGCTTAACTCTATAAGTGAAATCTCCCGATCGAGCGCCATCTTTCTCATGAAATCACCACTCGAAAACCGGTCATACCCGAGCTCTTTGGCGACCAGGTCCGCCGTCGAGGATTTTCCCGCTCCGGGCCGGCCGCTTATGGTTATAATTTCTTTCTTCATAATTTGTGCTATTATAACACACGTGGAACCACAAACTTTTATTTTCTTCGGGATCGTCGGCTCCGGCAAGGGAACGCAGGTGAAATTGTTGCAGGAGTATTTGAAGAAAAAAGACGACAAGAAGCAGGTTTATATTTATCCCGGAGCGAAGTACCGAGAGCTTGTCGAGAGAGGCAATTACACGGGGAAACTCGTTGGAGAGACGATTATTCACGGCCACCTTCAACCTGATTTCTTAACCACTTCAATTGTCACGGAAATCTTGATTTCGGATTTTTCTCCGGAGGGGCATTTGTTTTTCGACGGCTATCCGAGGACATTAATGCAGTCAAAGAACTTAGAACAGATGCTTAATTTTTATCAGAGGAAAAATAAAAAAATAATTTATCTCGAGCTTAGCCGCACCGAAGCAATGAAGCGCAATTTAAAACGCGGTCGGCATGATGACACCGAAGCTGGACTTAACAAAAGATTCGACGAATATGAAAAGAACGTGGTGCCATCGAGGAATTATCTGAAAGAGAAAAAAGATTATGAGTTTTATGAGATTAACGGCGAGCAGTCAGTGGAGGCGGTGCATCGGGATATTTTGAAAGCTCTTTCGTTATGAAAAAAGAAACTATAGTAATTTCACTCGGGGGTTCGCTGATAGTGCCGGACGCAATAGATGTAAAGTTTCTACAGGGTTTCAGAAAAATTTTAACAAAATTCTCCAATTATAAATTTATAATCGCCCCGGGTGGGGGCAAAACCGCCAGAAAGTATGCAACTGCGCTAATGTTTCTTGGCGGTAAGAGTATAAACGATTCCGATTGGTTGGGGATTTATTCCATTCGGCTGAATTGTCTTTTTCTTTCCTTTCTTTTTAAAAAGAATAAGAATGTGACCGTTATGCAAAGCCCAAATGCCAAACCCGGCCAAACTTCTGATTCACACGCGGTGGAATATGCCAAATACCACGGGGCGAAAGTAGTAATAAACCTTTCCAATATAGATTATGTTTACGATAAAAATCCAAAGAAGCATAAAGACGCAAAACCCATAAAAAATATTTCTTGGAAAGATTTTCGCAAAATTATTGGCGGGAAGTGGCGGGCCAACGAGAGCTGGCCCTTCGATCCGGTAGCCTCAAAAATGGCCGAAGGATTAAAATTGAAAGTCGTCTTCATGAACGGCAAGCCGATTGATAATTTTAAAAATTATTTGAAGGGAGAGAAATTTCGGGGGACAATTATCTCATAGATTATGATCATTAAGACCGAGGAAGAGATAAAAATTTTAAGAGAGGGGGGCAAAAGGTTGGCGCAAATACTTAATAAAGTGAAAGACAAAGTGCGTCCTGGGGTTTCGACCAAAGAGCTGGATATCTATGCCGAGAAACTAATCCGTGAAGGGGGCGATTCACCCGCATTTCTGAATTACCGGCCGGAAGGGGCGAAATATCCGTATCCGGCAAGTTTATGTGTCTCGGTCAACGACGAAGTTGTTCATGGAATTCCGAACACAGATAGAATTCTCAAAGAGGGAGATATCGTAGGGATTGACTGCGGGCTAAAACATAAAAATCTTTTCACCGATATGGCCATAACCGTATCAGTTGGGGAGATTGATGCCGAAGCAAAAAAGCTTCTCAAGATAACTAGAGAGGCTCTGGAGAAAGGAGTTTCCGCCGCCAGGGCCGGAAATCGGGTGGGAGACGTGAGTCACGCGATAGAGAGTTTTGTCCGGCCGTATAAATATGGCATTGTCGAAGTACTCTCGGGACACGGCGTGGGGAGAAGTATCCACGAAGATCCCTACGTGCCGAATTTCGGTAAGCCCGGTACGGGCCCAAAGATCGTTCTTGGCATGGTTATCGCCATCGAGCCCATGCTAAACCAGGGAACTAAAAACGTGATCCTTCAAGGCGACGGATATACTTTTCGAACCGCCGACAACAAAAAGAGCGCGCATTTCGAACATACAGTTTTGATTTCAGAAGCGGGGCCAGAGATTTTGACTATGATATAATTATTCTCAATGGAGCCTTCATTTTTTAAAGAGACTCCCAAATTTAAGACCCCGGAAGAGGAGTTGAGTTTTCTGCGGGCGCATGTGGCCAGGCGGGAAGAAGAACTTAAGAGTGGCGGACAGATTGAGGGCGCAAATGAAGCCGCTGTTAAACACGTCATTGGTGAATACAAAAAAATACCGCTAGAACAGGCGGTTCATAAAGACAGCGCCTTACCAGAAAAAGAAAGTGAGAAAATTGTGCTTCGACTCAAACCCGAGCCGCATGATGCTGTAATGGAGGAGCTATTGGGCATTGTGGTAACCAAAGGAATTCGCAACGCGCTCTCGGTGGCGGAGAAAATGTCGAATCCCCATATCGATGATGATTTTCACCGTCTCTTGGTGCAATATATTAAAACCGGAAAGCTCTCAAAAGAATTGAAAGAACCCCTCGCCAAAGAGCTTGAAATGACTCTTTTTGAAATCACCTTGCCGCCGCCCTCGGATGAAGCCGATAAGTCAAAAGGATTCAAAGAATTTATCGGAGCGATGGAGCAGTTTTACGCCGGAATGGATTCGATCTCCGAAGGCAAAAAAAACGAAAAAGAAGTTTATTTCACTCTGGAGGTTGCCCTTTCCGCCGAAAACGACGAAGTGGTGGTTTACGCGGCGATACCCAACAAACACCTCTCGCTTTTCGAAAAGCAGATCCTGGCTTATTATCACGACGCGAAGATCCTGGAAGCAAGCGACGATTACAATATTTTCAATAACGAGGGCGAATCGGCCGGCGCGTATGCTTCCTTGAAGGAACGCGTGGTCATGCCCTTAAAAACTTATGACAACATCGATCATGACCCGATGAACACGATCTTGAACGTTTTCTCCAAGCTAAAAACCAAAGGCGAAGGCGCGGCGCTCCAGCTGGTGGTCGCGCCGGCCGGAGACAAGTACGTCAATGAATTTCATTTAATTCTGGACGACGTCAAAGAAGGGATGTCGGTCAAGCACGCCGCCGATAATTTCTACAAACTCCATCAGGCATTCCTGCAAGTCGGGAAAGAAATTATTTTTGGGATTAAGAAGCCGGAAGAAAAAAAAGATAGCAATATGAAGGGCCGACGCGCCGTCGATGAGGGAGCGGTGGAAAAGATCGGCAATAAAGTTAAAAGTCATATTATGAAAGCCAATATTCGGGCGATCGCTTCGGCGGAAACCAAGGAACGGGCGGAGGCGATTCTGCGCGAAATCGAATCTTCCTTTAACCAATTTTCGGAAGCGGCCTCGAACGCAATAGTTTTCGAGAAAGTGGAAGGCGGGAGGTTGAAGGAACTTTTCCACGATTTTTCCTACCGGGCTTTCAACCGGGATAAAATTATGCCCCTGAATTTAAAAGAACTCGCCTCAATCTTTCACTTCCCGGTTGGTATCGGCAGCCAGCCGCAATTAAAAGAAGCCAAATCCGGCATCGCCCCCGCGCCGCTGGAATTGGGGAGCGAAGGAATTCTTTTGGGGATAAACAGTTACCGGGGCAAAAATACGCCGATTTACCTCTCGCGCGAGGATAGGATGCGGCATTTTTATGTCATCGGGCAGACCGGAACCGGAAAGACGAATATTCTCTTAAATATGATTACGCAAGATATCAAGAATGGCGACGGCTGCTGCTACATCGACCCGCATGGCACCGACATTCAGACGATTCTCTCGCGCATCCCGAAAGAGCGGATTGATGATGTTCTTTATTTTGATCCGGCTTACACCGCCCGGCCGATGGGGCTCAACATGCTTGAGTACGACCCGAAATATCCGGAGCAGAAAACTTTCGTGGTCAACGAAATGATGGGAATTTTCAACAAGCTCTTTGATATGAAGATTGGCGGCGGGCCGATGTTCGAGCAGTATTTTCGAAACAGCGCTTTCCTGGTGATGGAAGACCCTTCCTCTGGCTCGACCTTGCTTGAGATTACTAGGGTGCTTGCGGACAAGGAGTTTCGCGACAGGAAACTCGCGCACTGCAAGAACCCGATTATCAAGCAGTTCTGGGCCTCCGCCGAGCAGACGACCGGAGACCAGTCACTCGCGAACTTCGTGCCTTATATTTCTTCGAAATTCGACAACTTTATTTCCAACGATATCATGCGGCCGGTGGTGCTGCAGCAGAATTCCGTTTTCAATTTTCGCAAAATTATGGATGAGAAGAAAATTCTTCTGGTTAATCTTTCTAAAGGACGCTTGGGCGACATCAACGCCAATCTGATCGGCCTGGTCTTAGTCGGCAAAATCCAGATGGCGGCGCTCTCTCGAGTGGATATGTTCGGCCAACCGATGAATGACTTTTACCTCTACATTGATGAATTTCAAAATGTGACCACGGACTCGATTACTTCGATTCTCTCCGAGGCGAGGAAATACAGATTGTCCTTGAACATCGCGCACCAATACATCACCCAGCTCGAAGAGAACATCAAGAGCGCCGTCTTCGGCAACGTCGGTTCGATGGCGGTTTTCCGAGTTTCCACCGAAGACGCGAATGTCCTGGAGCCCCGGTTCAAGCCGATTTTCAATGCGCAAGATATAATCAAGCTGGAGAACTTCAATGCTTACATGAATATGCTGGTTAACGGCCAGCCGGTCAAACCTTTCAATCTTAAAACCTTGCCACCGGAAGAGGGGAATAAAGACATCGTGAATAGTCTCAAAGAGCTTTCCTATGTCAAATACGGCCGCGACCGCGAAGAAGTGGAAAGGGAAATCATGGGGCGTTACGACACGATGCAGTAGATTTAAAGATTTCAATATTTAAACATTTAAATGGCTACGATTTCAAAATTTGAAGATTTAATTTGTTTTACTAAGGCCAGGGAATTAACTAATTCGATTTATAAAAATTTTAAGGATTGCAAAGATTACGGCTTTAAAGATCAGATTAGTCGAGCCAGTGTTTCAATTTTAAGCAATATTGCCGAGGGGTTTGAAAGGGGAACTAAAAGCGAGTTTCTGAATTTTCTATATATTGCCAAGGGTTCGGCCGGGGAAGTTCGTGCTCAATTATATGTAGCACTGGATGCTGGTTATTTAAATCTTGAAACATTTAAATATTTAAATAATTTAGCATCGGAATGCTCGCGCCTGACTCAGAGTTTTGCGGAAAAAGTAAAAAAGGGGGCCAGCGCTGGGACGCAGTTTAAAAAACTTGAAAAGGATGATCCGATGAAAGAAATTTTGCGACAGCAAGCCCCCGATGTTTATAAGCGCTTTTATGAGAATTAAATCTTTAAATATTTATATTTTTAAATAAATTTATGGAGGATTACTCAAAAGGACAAGTATTGTTTTGGGGCGGAGGGTTTGATTGTCTTTCTAATTTTTCCGCTTATAAAATTAAATATAAAGGGGATGAATGGATGACTTCGGAACATGCTTACCAAGCTGCTAAATTTACCAACAAAGAAATAATAGAAAAAATTAAAAATGCCCCTTCGGCCATGGATGCGTTTCTCCTCGGCAGGAAATTTATGACCGAATACAAAAAAGACTGGTTTGATATTCGAGTAGAAGTTATGGAAGATATTGTTCGAGCTAAATTAAGCCAGCATCCTTACATACAGAAAAAATTGCTGGAAAGCGGCGAGAGAGAAATAATAGAAGCTTCTCCCGAGGACGCATTTTGGGGTTGGGGACCCAATAAAGATGGAGAGAACCAAATGGGTAAGATTTGGATGAAATTAAGAGAAGAGCTAAAGAGCAATGGAAGAATTTGAGATAAAATTTTTGGAAGTGAATGTGCCGGAATTTAAAGGATTTGTAAAAAGATAAGTTTTTTGGTATTATTCGCACAATGAAAAACCATCCGAAAGAAGAACAGACGTTT
>MFVH01000028.1:24567-31048 GCA_001786015.1 Candidatus Nomurabacteria bacterium RIFCSPLOWO2_01_FULL_46_18
CGAGCTTGGCACAACCGATCTTTTCGAAATCGGCAAGCTGGTGCGGGGATGGCTCCTGGACTTCATGGTTTCTTCCCCCCTAGTCAAAATGGTGGTGCAGGGCGTGCATGCCGTGGATGTGGTTCGCAAAATCGCCGGTGATACCATGCCGTATAAAGCTGACATGGGAACGATTCGGGGAGATTTTTCCATCGACTCTCCCGCATTGGCAAATAAAGAAAAACGTGCCGTAATGAACATTCTGCATTGCTCGGAAACCGCCGAGGAAGCGGAACATGAGGTCAAACACTGGTTTGGCACTGCAAAAACTCACGATTATAAAAGATTCGGCGTGGATGAATAGAGAAAACTACCCGGAAACAGAAAAAATTTTCTGTCTACATTGCGAGAATTTTTGGAGGTAGTAGACTGAAGACAGGGTTATTTCGATTATTACCTAGAACATATTTATTATGGGAATCTTGATCACTCTTGGCTTTGGTCTCGAGTGTCTGATACCCACTTAGCTAGAGCTAGGGTAATAAATTGGAAATAGCCCTAAGAAAGAATCCGCGCTATCTTCGTTTTGAGCGGGTTTTTTTCTTTTATTTTGTATATAATAGAAAAATGGCCCCGAAAAAACTCTCCGTGTTTGTCGCTGGATTTATTTTTTTCATTCTGATAGTGAATTACGCAGCGATGAAATTTTACTGGTATTACTCTATCCCCTGGTTTGATATGCTGATGCATTTCTTCGGCGGACTCTGGCTCGGTTTTGCCTTCATCTGGCTTTATCAACCAGGGATTTCATATTTGAAAATTATTGCCGGAGTCCTTTTGTTTGGAGTTTTTTGGGAGGTTTTTGAGATGGTGATCCATCAATCTTTTCTCCGCGATCCGTTTGACCTTTCGGACACTCTATCGGATCTTTTCTTTGATATGCTTGGAGGGGGCGTGGCAGTTTTTTATTTAATTAACCAAAAACGGAATGAACGGGATGAAAGGAGTCGCTAAAATAACTTTCTGTGGGGGAGCCGGCTCGGTCACCGGGTCCAATTTTCTTTTCGAAGCAGATGGCAAAAAAATTCTCGTTGACTGTGGATTGGTGCAGGGGATAAAGCTGGCCGACGACATCAACTGGGAACCCTTTCCGTACGACGCGAAAGAAATCGACGTTCTTTTTATCAGCCACGCCCATATCGATCACTTGGGAAGAATTCCGAAGCTCCTCTCCGAGGGATTCCGGGGGAAAATTTACTCAACCGTGCCGACCAGGGCGCTGGCCGGCCCGATGCTCTCGGATGCTGCCTCTATCTTAAGAGGAAACCCGCGCTTTGCCCTAGAGAAGATCTACACAGAGGAGAGCATTCGCGAAGCGCTTTCGCTTTGGCTTTCATTTGACTATAGGCAAGAGATAAAAATCACCGAAAATTTATCGGCGATTTTGCTCAACTCCGGCCACATTTTGGGTTCGGCGATGGTCGAGTTCATTTATCACGGCAAAAAAATCCTTTTCACCAGTGACTTGGGCAACAGCCCTTCTCTCCTCTTGCCGGACGCGGAGAAAGTTACCGACGCGGACTATCTGGTCATCGAGAGCGTCTACGGAGACCGGAATCATGAATCAAAAGAAGCCCGCCGGGCAGAGCTGGAGAAGGTGATTAAAGAGAATTACCAGCGGAAGGGAACTCTTTTGATACCGACTTTTTCGCTGGAGCGCTCTCAAGAGCTTCTCTTTGAGTTGAATTCCCTGGTCGAGGGGAAGCGCATCCCGGTCATGCCGATTTTTTTCGACTCGCCGCTTGCCATCCGCCTGACTGAAATCTTTAAGCAGTTTAAGAATTATTTTAATGAAAGAGCCCAGGCGGCAATGATTCACGATAAGTATTTATTCGATTTTCCGGGACTTCATTCAACTTTGAAATCGAGCGAATCCAGAATGATCAATGCCGTGCCCAATCCGAAGACCATTATCGCCGGCTCGGGCATGTCTTCCGGTGGGCGGATCGTCTTTCATGAAAGACATTTCTTACCAGACTCGAACAACACGATACTTCTGACCGGCTACCAGTCCGCTGGCACTCCGGGACGTCTCATCCAAGAAGGAGTGAAAACGGTGCGGATCGGGGGCGAGTACACAGTAGTCCGGGCGCACGTGGTCACTATCTCCGGATATTCCGGGCATAAAGATTCGGACAGCTTGCTCGATTTTGTCAAAGCAACTGAAAATTCCCTCAAAAAAGTTTTTGTGGTGATGGGAGAAGCAAAGTCAGCGATGTTTCTAGTACAGAAAATCAAAGACAACTTCAAAGTCGACGCCTACGCGCCGGAGCGGGGAGAGAGCGCGGTGCTGCTCTGCTAGCCTTGGCTGGCTCGGACCAGAACTTTCTCAAAAGTGCCGGGATTATTTTCCGCGAAGTCGGAGAGAATCTTACGATCCAAAATTATATTTTTTTTCTTTAAAGCGTTGATTAGTCTGGAATAGGACATTCCCAGCTCTCGCGAGCGAGCGTTAATTTTGATATTCCAGAGCTTGCGATTGTGGGACTTTTTGTCCCGCCGATGAGCAAAGGCGTAAGCGCCGGCATGCAAGAGCGCTTCTTTCGCCTGGCGCTCCTTTTTGCTTCGGCCGTGGCGAAAGCCCTTGGCTTGTTTTAAAATACTCCTTCGGCGCTTCAGCGCGTGCACTCCCTTTTTTACTCGAGTCATTGAATTAGTTAAAAATTATAAACTTTTGTAAAGTTATAAAGCATTAGGAAAAAGGCAGTAAATGAGACTTCGGCTTATTTTTAATTACAAATATCCGCCCTTTTCGGCCGGAGAGCTGGCTGGTTCGAGATTGCTTGGCGTTGAAATGGTTGAAGCCCGACTTTCTGGAAATGATTTTTCCATTTTTGGTGACCTTCAATCTTTTACTGAAAGATTTGTTTGTTTTCATTCCTTTCATTTGTTTTTTTCTATGGTAGCGGTTAAGCCTCTCGGGCCCCTTTTATACGTATCAGACATTTTATAATCCTCGGTAATTAAATGAAGTAGCCTGTCCAGGCGCGTCTTTAAGAACTTCTCATCCATGTACTTCGCCCGGCCGGATAAGTATAGCTCCACCTTGATCCGGTGTCCTTCTTTGAGCCATTTTGAGGCGGTTTGCGCCTTCAACTCCAAATCGTGGTCGCCGGTCCCTATTTTAATCTGAACCGACTTGGTTTCCGTGGGTTTCGCCCCTGCCCTCGCCTTTTTAAGTTTTTTGCTCGCCTCGTACTGATACTTTCCGAAATCCATTATTTTGGCGACTGGGGGGGAAGCATTCGGCGATATTTCGATCAGATCCAGGCCTTTCGTTTCCGCGAGCTCCAGCGCTTCTTTTATGGAGAGGACACCCAAGTTCTCATTTTCGCTCCCGATTACCCGAAGCTCCTTCGCCCGTATTTGATTGTTTATTCTTTCACGCAATTGACAGCTTTAGACTCAACCCGAGAATCATAGCCTATTTTTGATTTAGAGTCAACATGGCGGTTTGAAAGAGGGAATTAATTCTTTCTTCGGTTTTGGCTTCACCGAAGATGCGTATAATCGGCTCGGTAATCGATGCGCGAACAGAGAGCCAGGAAAGATCCGGCCAGTCGAAACGGACGCCGTCGATTTCCGTTAATCTCGCCTCCGGAAATACTTTTTTTAATTTTTCAAAAAGCACGTCCGCTTTTTCCACTACTGGAATTTTTTCTTTTCTCATCACGTACCTTGGGAGGGTCTCGACGATTTCAGAGATTTTTTTATTTTCTTTTGCCATCAATTCCAAAATAAGTCCCATGCACACAAGTCCGTCTCTGCTGGTGTTGATTTTGGGATATATCGCTCCACCCCCGCCCTCTCCGCCGACTGGCGCACCAATTTCAAGCATTTTTGACAAAACATTTGCTTCGCCGACTTTTGTTTTGAAAGTTTTGTGACCGTATGTTCTGGCCACATCTTCGCTGGTTCTGGAACTGGCGATATTAATTACGATATCGCCAGGCTCTTTTGACAAAACATTTTTCACAACGAGAGCGAGGGTATGCTCTTCGCTTATTACTTGCCCCAGTTCACTGACGGCGACCAATCTATCCGCATCGGGATCCAAGGCAAAACCAATATCCGACTTGCTTTCCAGGGTTGTTTCTGCGATTTGCCCCAAATTTTTAGGAAGCGGTTCCGGTTCGTGGGCAAAAGTGCCGTCCTGCATTTCGTTTATCTCGTACACCTCGCAACCTAGTTCTTCTAGAAGTTCTTTTGCGATGATACTTCCAGCGCCGTTTATCGGATCAAGGGCGACTTTAAATCTTTTGTTTCTTATCATGTCTGCGTCTATGTTTTTTATTATTTCGTCGATATGTATTTTCCTGAATTCTGTATTATCTATTTTCTTTTCTTTAATTTTCGAAATAGATGGGGTTTTTTCTTCTACGGTTAAGTTTTTTCTGAATTTTTCTATGGTTGTTACTTCTTCCTCGTTAGTTAGCCGGCCGGGAGAGACAATGAACTTTATGCCGTTATATTCTGGGGGGTTGTGCGAGGCGGTAATCATCACCCCACCGTCAAAATTCAACTTTTTTACCAAAAGCAAGACAGAAGGGGTAGGAATTATTCCCGCATTAACTATCTCTATGTTTTCTTTTTCAAGCGCCCGAGAAACACTGCCAAATATTTTAATTCCGGATTTTCTCGCATCTCTGCCAATTAAAACTTTTTTCTTTTCTGAACGGGGAAGAGAAGCAATCATTTTTGCGTAACCTCGGGCATACTCAAAAGAAATTTGTTCGCTCAAACTCTCACCCCAAATTCCCCGATATCCAGTAACTGCTAGCTTCGGTTTTATTTCCACGTTGAGATTATAACAAATTTTGTGGAGTAATGCTTTCCTTCGCGCGAACTTATTTCGAAAATCAAATGAACTAATGCGCACGCTCCGCGTGCCTCAAAACTTGAAACTCATCACTACGCTCTACTAATTGCGATAGGGCAAAAATTGAGTCACAGATAATTTACTCACCGATTTTTAAATTAAATGCTTTTTCGTAAAGGCATAACCTGAACTTGATTTTAAGTAGCGTTCAAATTCGTATGCGCGTAGTTTGTTACTAAATACGCAATACCAAATTAGTTTGTAGGGAATTTTTGATTTATTGGATTTTGTCTCTCCAGAGTTATGCTCTTTAAGTCTGTTTGCTAAATTGATTGTCACTCCAATATACCTGCTTTTATCTTTCAAACTTTCAAGTATATAGACTTTATGCATAAACACATTATACAACCCTACTTCGCACAAGGCTACGCAGGGTCCACCACTTCAGCTTTGCTTTCTCGGTGCGAGCACCGCGAAGCTAAAAGCCCTTCATATTTGAAGAGCTTTTAGCGAAGTGGTGGAGATGGGGGAAATTGAATCCCCGTGCAGAAAGTTATTGCCAAGACCTCTACATGCTTATCGCGCTTTTTGGTTTTAGATTGAAAAATTCTTAAGCGCGCCAAATATTTTTCAATCGATTCCCTTTGTTTCGCTCTGACGTCGGGAAACCGCCGGAACTATCCCGATAATTTTATGCCTTAACCCGTATATCGGAAGTCTACAAGTAAGACACAAGCTTACGCCGAAGCGGAAACTTGAGCGAAGGCAAAGTCTCCGATACCGAAGTATGAAGAAGCTAGACCTTTCGCTTTAGCGGTTAATTTTGCAATTAACATTTGAGCAAAAGTTTTACGAGGTTCTGCTCACGCTCGACATGCATCGGGGCAAATGACCTACTGTCTATGCCTTGCATCCCCATATTCAAATTGTCAACGGTCTTTTATTTCCCTTCGGATCGTTCTGTCGGTCTCGCGTTTCTTTATGCTTTCGCGTTTATCATATTTTTTCTTTCCTTTAACCAGCGCGACTTCTACTTTTATTTTTCTTCCCTTATTATACACCTTGAGGGGCACGATTGTCAAATTTATTTTTTCACTTTTCACAAGTTCGCTCATCTCTTTTTTAGTCAGGAGCAATTTTCTGTTGCGGAGCGAATCGTAATTTTCCGGCGCGTTGTTCGGCTGGTAAGGCGGAATATTGGCGTTCATCAAATACGCTTCGCCCCCGCGAACAATAGCAAAAGAACCATCGAGCGACATCCTTCCACCGCGCACCGACTTGACCTCCGTGCCCAAAAGCTCAATACCCGCTTCGTATTTTTCAAGGATTTCGTAATTGAAATGAGCCTTTCGATTTTCCGCGTAATTGGCCATTTTTAAATCCTATCACAAATTTCTTTTTTATATTTTTTATGCTAGTATTCACTGATGGATTTTAATTTTCTAAGCCAAAAAGAAGAAAAAGAGCGGCCCACTCGGGGGAAGGGCGGGCCCCGATTTTCCGGCAGCATTGCCGGCTCGATCCTTATTTTTATGCTCATCTCCGCTCTGTATCTTTTACTCGCCGGCACTCCGAGCGACACTCCGGAGATCCCGATTTCGGACTTAGCAAAAAACGTCTCCG
>MFVH01000029.1:0-1556 GCA_001786015.1 Candidatus Nomurabacteria bacterium RIFCSPLOWO2_01_FULL_46_18
CAACAGCGAACGTCTAAAATTAGAAAACCCCTTCAAGCTTTGGCACAGGCAGTGTATGTGTGAGAAAACAAACCACACCCACGATACTCGGTGTAAAGTAAAGTTCGAAACAAGTTATGCGCCCGAAAGACCAGAGACTGTGTACTGCGAGAGCTGTTATAATAAAGAAGTGTATTAACATTATTACATTTTGCAAAATATTAAAATAACATGCAGAACGAAATAAAAAAATGTCAGAATTGTAAGCAAAACTTCGTAATTGATCCGGAAGATTTTAACTTTTATGAAAAAATCAAGGTTCCGCCACCGACTTTTTGCCCGGATTGTAGGCTAATCAGAAGACTGACTTGGCGAAACGAAAAATCTTTATATAAGAATAAATGTAAAAAATGCGGGAATTCTATAATTTCTGT
Source organism: Candidatus Nomurabacteria bacterium RIFCSPLOWO2_01_FULL_46_18 (assembly GCA_001786015.1). Lineage (GTDB taxonomy): Bacteria > Patescibacteriota > Minisyncoccia > Phycocordibacterales > UBA9973 > UBA9973. Next base: position 414 of record MFVH01000029.1, read on the forward strand.
TTACTCAGAGGATTCCGAAATGACCGTATACTGTAGACCATGTTGGTGGGGAGATGAATGGGATGCATCGGAGTATGGAATTGACTTTGATGATTCAAAGAGTTTCCTTGATCAGCTCTTTACACTTCTTCGTAAAGTGCCAATGCCTAATCTTTTTGGGCTCTATACGACGCTTCACAACTCAGAGTATACAAATATGGTTGGTAACTTAAAAAATTGCTACATGATTACTCACAGCGATTATAACGAAAACTGTTTGTATGGAAGCCATATCAATTACGCAAAAGATTCAGTTGATAACACCATGCTCTGGGAAAGCGAACTTTGTTATGAAAATGTCAACTGCCTCAAGTGTTATGAATCTTTTTATTCTGTAGATTGTGAAAGCTGTCATAATATTTATTTCTGTAAAAATTGCGTCGGTTGCTCAGATTGTTACGGTTCTGTGAATTTACGCAATCAAAAATATCACATTTTCAATAAGGCTTATTCCAAAGAAGATTACTTCAAGAAATTAAAACAGTTCAATCTCAACTCATATAAAAATATTCAGGAAACAAAGAATGAAATTTTAGATTTTTGGAACAAGTTCCCACAAAAATATATGCATGAAAGTCATAATCATTCAGTGTCCGGCGATTATATTTATAATTCGAAAAATACTCACGATAGCTTCATTGTTTCTGACATGGAAAATTCCCGATACTGCATGCTAGTGACTCCGGGCTCGGGTACACGAGACTGCTATGACTTTACGCACTATGGAACTTCAGCAGAACTTCTGTATGAAACATTCCAATCGGGGAATCAATCATCCAATATTAAATTTTGTTGGTATGTAATCATAAACGTAAGCGACCTGGAATATTGCATCGGGCTGACCGGCTGCAAAAATTGTTTTGGCTGCGTGAGTTTGAAGAAAAAAGAATACTGTATTTTGAACAAACAATACACAAAAGAAGAATATTTTAAATTGCGCGAAAAAATAATTAGCCACATGAATTCAATGCCTTACGTTGATTCTAAAGGCCGGATTTATAAATATGGAGAATTTTTCCCGACCGAATTTTCGCCCTTTGGATACAACGTTACAACCGCTCAAGAATTTTTTCCCCTAACAAGAAAAGAAATAGCAGAAAAAGG
>MFVH01000029.1:1601-1875 GCA_001786015.1 Candidatus Nomurabacteria bacterium RIFCSPLOWO2_01_FULL_46_18
CGCTACCGCGACTTTGTTCAAATTGTCGGCATTATCAAAGGAATAAATTCAGAAATTCGCCTAAACTTTGGCAAAGAACTTGTATGTGCAATAAAGAAGAACACTTTCACGGGGCAGGGAAGTGTGAAGTAGAGTTTAAAACAACTTACGCACCGGAACGGCCTGAAATAATCTACTGCGAACGGTGCTACCAACAGGAAGTTTACTAGCCTCAGACTAGTCTACTGACACCCCAACAAACTGGAGTTTGTAAGGGTGTTCCTCCCCGCCTAAT
>MFVH01000029.1:1965-3222 GCA_001786015.1 Candidatus Nomurabacteria bacterium RIFCSPLOWO2_01_FULL_46_18
TTGATATTTTCAAAAAGGTGTTCGTAAGGCAAATGCGAGATCCAGACTGTATTTTTGACACAGACGAAGTTTGCTTTCTTCAGGAGATAACGCAACGCTTCGCGCTCGCTTTTACGTTCTTCATCCAAATCTAAAATTATTATTCTCCACTGACCATCCCAGGTTTGCGGTACGAGCATATCATTACCTTCGAGGCGAATGGTGTCTAGCCTCGTTTTTCCTTCCTTGGTGAGTCGTAGATAACTCCCGCGTCCTGAATCGAGCATTTCGGCATATCCGCCCTCCACAAGCCCTTTTACGGTCCTGATAAGGGCATATTTCTCCCTAGAACCCTTCTCTCCCTTGATAAGGGGAGATAAAGAGGGGTTTGTAACTACTTCCACCGGTACTGCCGGCTTTTCGGCAAGTATTTTAAGTATTTTTTTAATTTGGCTTGACATGATTGAACTATAACACTATACTGGAATTATGCAATATTTTCGTGGTCACGAAAAACTTGTCAAATTATTAAAATTAGTATATACTTTATAAACATTATAACTTTATAAACTTTTAACTATGAGCAAAATTATAGGCATTGATTTAGGAACAACTAACTCGGCGATAGCCTTCATCGAAGGAGGCGAGCCGAAAATACTGGAAAACGCGGAAGGAATGCGAACCACCCCTTCGGTGGTAGCCATGGCCAAAAATGGCGATCGTTTGATCGGGGTACTCGCCAAGCGCCAATCGGTCACCAATCCGAAAAATACCATTTCCCAAATTAAGAGATTTATCGGGCACTCTTACGACGAACCGGCCACGCAGAAAGACATTAAGGCCGTGCCCTTTGAGACGAGAAAGTCGGAGAATGGGGGAATCGAAGTAAAGATGTCCGGACCTGGCGGAGATAAATGGTATCGGCCGGAAGAAATTTCGGCGATGATCCTTCAGAAATTGAAGGCGGACGCGGAAGCGAAACTCGGAGTCAAAATTACCGAGGCGGTTATCACCGTGCCCGCCTATTTCAACGACGCGCAACGGAAAGCGACCAAAGACGCCGGACAGATCGCGGGTTTGGACGTGAAGCGCATCATTAACGAGCCGACCGCGGCGGCGTTGGCTTACGGATTTAATAAAAAGAAAAACGAAAAGATCGCCGTCTTCGACTTCGGGGGCGGAACTTTCGACATTTCAGTGCTGGAAGTCGGAGAAGACGTGGTGGAGGTGAAATCAACCGACGGGGACGCGCATTTGGGCGGAAAAGACATTGATCAG
>MFVH01000029.1:3255-3808 GCA_001786015.1 Candidatus Nomurabacteria bacterium RIFCSPLOWO2_01_FULL_46_18
GACGCTCTTTCCAAACAACGTCTCGATGACGCGGCCGAAAAAGCAAAAATCGAACTCTCCACCGCCGTCCAATCCGAGATCAATCTGCCTTTCATCACTTCAAGCGACGCGGGTCCCTTGCATCTGGTGCGAACGATGAAAAGAGCGGACCTGGAAGAGATTTGTCGAGAGTTCGTGGATCGGGCAATGATAATCACCCAACGCGCGGTGGAAGCTTCGCCTTTTAAGGTGGATGAAATAAATGAAGTGATACTAGTCGGCGGGCAGACCCGCATGCCGATGATCCAAAAGACGGTGGAAAATTTTTTCGGGAAGTCGCCGCACTTGGGGGTAAATCCGGACGAAGTGGTGGCTCTCGGCGCCGCGGTCCAGGCCGGAGTGCTTCAGGGAGACGTCAAAGACGTGTTACTTCTCGACGTCATTCCGCTTTCTTTGGGAATTGAAACTCTGGGAGGCGTAGCCACCAAATTGATCGAGAGAAATACCACAATTCCGTCCGCCAAATCACAAATTTTCTCAACCGCGGCTGACAATCAAACCAGCGTGGAGATTC
>MFVH01000029.1:3904-6422 GCA_001786015.1 Candidatus Nomurabacteria bacterium RIFCSPLOWO2_01_FULL_46_18
CCCAATCGATTCGCATCGAGGCAAGTTCGGGGCTGAAAGATGAGGATATCAAAAAAATGCAAACTGACGCGGAAGTTCATGCCGAAGAAGACAAGAAAAAGAAAGAAATCGCCGAAATTAAAAACACCGCGGAGATGATAACCTACACCGCGGAGAAGGCGCTTAAAGATGCCGGAGATAAAGTGCCGGCGGATTTAAAGGGTGGGGTAGAAGCTAAAATCGCCGCGCTTAAAGAAGTAAAAGACGGTGCTGATCCTGAAAAAATTAAAAAGGCAACAGAAGAGCTTTCTACGGAGATGTCTAAAATAGGGGAGGCAATGCAATCCTCCTCCGCTAAAACTTCGGAGGATAAGAAAGTTGAAGAACAACCCTCCGAAGTCCGGGACGCGGAATTCAAAGAAAAAAAAGAAGACGAAAATCCCGACGAAACTTCGAAATAGCGCAAAATAATGATAGAATAGGTATATGGCTGATGTTCCGGAAATACCAATAAGTAAAGAGATCACGTATCTTGGCTTAACTACTTATCGGGACAAAAACACTCTCTTTGGCATTAAGCGCAAGGATAGGCGTCAGCATGTCTACTTGCTCGGAAAATCCGGCACCGGCAAATCGGTTCTGATGTTCAATATGGTCATTCAAAATATCCGGAACGGCGAAGGCGTCTGCGTGGTGGACCCGCACGGGGAGCTGGTGGAATCGGTGCTCTCGGCCATTCCGCCGCATCGGATGAAAGACGTGATCTATTTTAATCCGGCGGACACCGACTACCACATCGGCTTCAACGTGCTCGAGCTGGTTGATCCGAAATACAAGCATCTCGTCGCTTCGGGACTAATGGGCATCTTTACCAAGATCTGGGCAAACGCTTGGAGCGCCAGGATGGAATACATTCTTAACAATTGTATCTTGGCGTTGCTCGACACTCCGGGAACGACGTTGCTCGGAATCCCTAGAATGCTAGTGGATAAAGACTACCGCCAGAAAATAATTTCCAATTTGAAAGATCCGGTTATTAAGGCTTTCTGGATCCACGAATACGAAGCTTGGCAGGATAAATTTCGAAACGAAGCGATCGCGCCGATCCAAAACAAAGTCGGGCAATTTCTTTCGACTTCCATCATTCGCAATGTCGTCGGCCAGTCGCAAAGCACCATTAATGTTTTCGATATCATGAACGAGGGGAAAATTTTCCTGGTCAACGTTTCCAAGGGTCGGATCGGGGAGGACAACTCCGCGCTTTTGGGCGGGATGATCATTACCAAGATCCAACTGGCCGCGATGGAGCGGGTGCGTATTCCGGAAAACGAAAGGCAGGACTTTTATTTGTATGTCGACGAATTTCAGAACTTCGTGACTGACGCTTTTGCCGGCATTCTTTCCGAAGCCAGAAAATATCGGCTGAATCTGACGATCGCCCATCAATATACCGCCCAGTTAATCTCGGAGAAAAATTCCTCGGTGCGCGACGCGGTCTTCGGCAACGTTGGCACGATGATGGTTTTCCGGGTTGGCGCCGATGACGCCGAATTTCTGGAAGCCGAATTTGAGCCGGAGTTCACTCCGCAGGATATCGTCAATTTGCCGAATTACAAAGTCTACATGAAACTGATGATCGACGGCATAACTTCTCGGCCCTTTTCCGCCAAAACCTTGCCTCCGATCGAGGGTCGGAATGATCCAAAAATCGAAGAAGAAGTCATTAAAACTTCCCGGTCGCTCTACTGTCGGCCGAAAGAAGTGGTGGAGAAAGAGATAACGGATTGGAGCGGAATGGAATTGGGCGACAACGTCGGCGCCGGCGGCACCGAAAAGTTTAAAATTATCTGCTCAAACTGCGGGAAGGAATCATCTGCTCCATTTAAACCCGAGCCGGGCCGGCCGGTCTACTGTAGCGAGTGCCTGGCTAAAATCAAGGCAGGAGAAATTCAGCCGGTAAAAATCTCCAGAAAAGAAATCATTAAAAATGAGAAAGAATACTACCGGCCGTTAGCTGAATTAGGAATTGAATTTGAAACAGCTCCGGGAAACGGAGGGGAGGCAAGAAATGTCCCCAGGCCCCAATTTAGAACTAAGCGCGCGGATAACCCGGCGTTAAGGGAAGTTTTGAATAAAAATCTAAAAGAAGCCTCGCCCATAGGCTTACGGCCGAGGGAAATTAAACCAACTCCTCCGCCGATCTCGCTTTCTGATTTAAAAAAGGAAGAAAAAAGAGAGAGGGACCTTTCGGCAAGTTCAGAAGATATGAATAGATTGAAAAGTATTATCGAAGAGAAAGTCACTGCCTCCGGCGGGACCCCGCCAAAGGCGGTGGTTTTCGAGAAAACCACCCCCGCATCTAACATTCCACCCCTGCCCGCCGATTCGGGGGCGGGTCCCGCTTCTCAATCAAAGAAAGAAGTTCCGGAAGACATACTCCGTAAAGTCCTTGAATAAACCTATTCTAATATTCTATAGAATTGTTGAATGAACTCCAAAGCTGAAAATTTTTCTTGGTTCGATGTACCGAAGGCAATTT
>MFVH01000029.1:6450-7986 GCA_001786015.1 Candidatus Nomurabacteria bacterium RIFCSPLOWO2_01_FULL_46_18
AATTGTAATTTCTCTTTCTATATTGTTTTTCGGGTTTCTTTACGAGCTTCTACCGATATATGTAATTGGTAAAATCGTTGATTTTTTTACTAAATACCAAACGGGACAGTCTCTTAAACTTTTTTATTTTTACACATTTTTTATTGGAATTTCCTGGGTAATAGTTTTCCTGACGCGCGTGAAAGTAAGAAATAATATAACTGTAACCGGGGAGCATGCTCGCACAAACGCTCGAGTATGGGGATTTCAAAGGTTAACAGAATTTTCTCTAGACTGGCATCAAAAAGAAAATACGGGTGCTAAGCTCCAAAGAATTTTCACGGGATCTGATGCGGTAACGAAATGGATGAGAATACTGAGGGCAGACTTAATAAAAATCTTTGCAAATACCATTGGTTCTGCAATATTTTTTATTTTTACCGACATTAAATTTGCTGTTATTGTTTTCACATACGCAACAGTTTTTTTATGTATAGAATACCGTTTTGGAAACAAACTTTTGACTCTTAGTGATGAATTCAATAAATTTAACCAAAGAGCGGGGGGTACTTATGTAGAATCTGCGTCCAATATCCTTGCTATAAAAGCTTTGGGAAATGAACAGGGTGCAATGGGGCGTGTTTTAGAAAGAGAGACGTTTGCTCGTGATATTGCAATAAAAAAATCGTACGTTCAAGTTGCAAAATGGCGGCTAGTTCACATTTCCACAGGAATTACCTGGATAATTTTTCTTTATTTTCTTGGCCAATCTGTAATAACCAACACTATTTCAATTGGAATGATTGTGGTCTTTTTCACATACTTCAATAATTTACTCATAAATTTAGGCGGTATTTCAAGTATGCACATGGACCTGATTGATCTTCGTTCTGATCTCGGTAATATGATGCCGATTTTTAGAGAGACGGAGTTTATTAAAAGAGGCAATGAGACGTTTCCGAGAGATTGGGGGACAATTGAAATTAAAAACGCGGATATGGATTATGGATCGGGACAGATGGGGATTAAGGATTTTAATTTGGTTTTAAAAAGAAATACTAAAACTGGTATCGCGGGATTGTCCGGTTCAGGGAAATCGACGCTTGCGAAAATTATTTTGGGACTCTACGCCATGAAGTCCGGCGAATTTAAGGTCGGGAACAGAAATTACTACTCAATTTCTCACAACGAAACCTTAAGCAATATTACCGTGGTGCTTCAAGAAACCGAGCTCTTCAATCTGTCGCTCCGCGATAATATAACCATGATGCGCTCGAGTAATGCCGAATTATTAAATCAAGCCATTGAAATTTCTCAGCTTGGTGAAGTAATAAGTAAACTCCCTGAAGGATTAGATGCTCGAATCGGCGAAAAAGGATACATGCTCTCCGGTGGCGAACGGCAACGCCTGGGGATTGCCCGCGCGATTTACAAAAACGCGCCCATAATAATTTTGGATGAGGCGACCTCTTCGCTCGATTCGGAAACTGAAGGCAGAATCATGGAAAAACTTCTTGGAGATTACGGTAGAGATAAAACTTTTCTTATAATCGCGCA
>MFVH01000029.1:8070-9131 GCA_001786015.1 Candidatus Nomurabacteria bacterium RIFCSPLOWO2_01_FULL_46_18
TTCATCGTATGAATAAAGAACAAAAAAATGCCAAACAAAGCTGAAATAAAAATCTGCAAGAACTGCAAAACGGATTTCAAAATTGAACCAGACGATTTTTCTTTCTACGAACAAATGAAAGTACTGGCGCCGGGAATCTGCCCCGATTGTCGGTTCAAAATGCGGGCTATCTGGAGGAATGAGCGGACGCTGTATAAACGAACTTGCGATCTCTGCAAGCGTTCGATTATCACCATGTATAATCCGAAATCGCCTTATATTGTTTATTGTTATGAATGTTTCAACTCCGATAAATGGGACCCGTATGAATACGGCGTGGATTACAATCCCGCACGACCCTTTTTTGAACAACTAAAAGAATTAATAAAAAAAGTGCCCAAGCAAGCAACTTATTCTTCGATATCCGACGGATCGAATATCAACAGTGAATACACCAACTTTGCCGGAGGAAATAAGGACAGCTATTTGATTTTTAATTCTGGACCCAAATGTGAAAATTGCGGCTATTCGCGGGGACTTATAGCCAGCCGCGATGTATACGATTGTTATTTCGGCGATGAACTCGAAAATGTTTATGAAAGTGTCAATGTTCACAAATCAAACGGTGTAGCTTGGGGACAGAATGCTAACGATTGCATTGATTCAAACTATATTTTAAATTGTTCTGGTTGCCAAAACTGCTTCGGCTGCGTGAATCTGCGGCATAAGTCGTATTATTTTTTCAATGAGCCATTAAAAAGAGAGGAGTGGCTTAGACAAGTTTCCGAAATCGCCGGAAGCTATAAAAAAACTGAAGAAATGCAAAAAAAATTTGCTGATTTTTCTCTTAAGTTTCCCAGAAGAGGTGATAATAATTTAAAAGTTAAAAATTGTACTGGAGATTATCTTTTCGAATCAAAAAACTGTCATAACTGTTTTGAGCTTTCTGATTGTGAAGACATGCGGTATTCTTTTTCTGTAAAGCTTGCAAAAGATTGCATGGACGTAATCGGACACTGTCGAAATTCGGAACTTCTTTACAACGGCGTTGCGGTCGGTGCGAACTCCCGAAATATAATTTC